>JACDAE010000123.1 GCA_013695595.1 Ktedonobacteraceae bacterium
GATGTTGACCGCGCGAAGGTATTTTATGTGGAAAAGGTCGGATTTTACGCAGACCATGATGTCCAGCCTGGGAACGGGATGAGAGTGATCCAACTCACACCACCTGGATCGGCTTGTTCGATCGTCATTGGGACCGGTATGGGCGAAATTTCCGCAGTACGGCCTGGAACAATCAAGGGGCTACATCTGGTCGTAGCAGACATCCATGAAGCCCACGAAGCACTCGCGAGCCGAGGTGTTGAAGTGAGTGAGGTTGACGATATGGGGGGCATAAAGTATGTCCACTTCAGTGACCCTGATGGCAACACATGGTCATTTCAGGAACTGCCAACTCATCAGTAACAAAGGTTTTCTGGCCGCCGAAACCAGACAGACCCCCAACGTATAAAGGCAAACGTTCTCAAGGTGAAATATGCCTCATTCTCTTGTTTCATTACAACCTACTCATTAGATACACCGAATACTGAGCATTGAAGTCATTTCTAAAGAACGAGAGGATATATTATGCACGAACCAATCACAAAAATCGACCCACGCTTCAGTAACCCGGATACCACAGCTACAAATTGGGATGAGACGCGTCGAGTGATCGAAACTGCCGAGCTATTTTGGATCTCTACAGTTCGGGCTGACGGTCGACCCCATGTCACTCCGCTCGTCGCTGTTTGGCTTGATGGGGCCATTCACTTCTCCACTGGTGCTACCGAACAGAAGGCGATGAACCTTCGTGGCAACCCACACGTGATTCTGACGACCGGATGCAATACCTGGGACGGGGGGCTGGACGTTGTGATTGAGGGCGACGCCGTTCAGACCACCGACGATGATGTGCTTGAACGCCTCGCCGAAGCATGGACCAAAAAGTGGGACGGTCGTTGGCAATACGAAGCACATGATGGTAGCTTTCACCACGAAGATGGAGCAGCCCTTGTATTTTCGGTAACACCTATCAAGATCCTTGCGTTCGCCAAAGGCAGCTTCAGCCACACAAGTCACCAGTTCTAACTTGCGCCTGGGAGTGCGAGGCCAGGCACAATCAATCCGGCTCACCGTTGACAGGTCCAGGCCCACCCGCTACACTATTGAGCAACAACAGGTTTAGCAGGGCAAGCAGAGAGGACCATTTTGAGATGATGCAGAAGAAGCCAGCGGCAATCACGCTTCTGGGCCTGGGTCCTGGTAGCATCCAGGATCTTACCCATGAGGCACTGACACTTATGGAATTGGCCGCTTCTAATAATTCCCCCGTCTACTTTCGTACAACCATCCATCCTACAGTAGAACCATTGAAAGCAGCTCTACCTGCATTACATATAGAATCATTCGACCGACTTTATGACGAGTCAGTAGATTGGAAGACATTGTATTCCCAGATCGCAACAGAGGTCTGTAAGCTTGCAACACAACAACCGATTATCTATGCAGTACCGGGGCATCCTCTGATTGGTGAAGCTTCAGTACAACTCATCCTGCAAATGGCGCGTGCACAAAATCTCAGCACTACGATTGTAGCAGGACTTTCCTTTTTAGAGCCCGTTTGCACCACCTTAGAACTCGACCCATTCGAGGCTGGTTTGCAACTGATCGACGCTACGAATCTGGCAGCTTTGAGAGCAGATGAAATTGCGGGAAAAGTTATTCCTACTGCCCCGCTCCTGGTCGCGCAGGTCTACAACCGGCGTCTTGCCAGCGAGGTGAAACTGGCCTTGAGCGAATGCTATCCTGACGAGTGGAACGTGAAACTGATACGTGCGGCAGGCGTTGAAGGTGAAGAAGCTGTGCTAGAAATACCACTCTATGAGCTAGATCGCAACACATTCGCCAATCACCTGAGCACGCTCTATGTCCCCCCTCTGGCGGAAATGACAGCTCTGCGCGTACCAGAAACGCTACGGTATATCATCATGCGCCTGCGTCGTGATCCAGACGGATGTCCCTGGGACCGCCAGCAGACTCACCAGAGCCTGTTGCGCTACGTCATCGAGGAGACCTACGAAGTGGTGGAGACGCTGGAAGAGAACGACATGGTAAAGCTCTCTGATGAACTGGGCGATCTCCTTCTCCAGGTCTATCTACACGCCGAGATCGCGCGTCAGGACGGCGATTTCGCACTCGGAGATATCTATGAGAACATCAACGCCAAATTGATCCGCCGTCACCCACATGTCTTCGGCGAGGTCGAAGTGAGCAATGCGGGCCAGGTTGTACAGAACTGGGACGCCATCAAACGCCAGGAACGCGCTCAAGCAGGCAAAGATGTTCAGAAAGAAAGCGTCCTGGATGGCGTCCCACCTGTACTCCCAACACTTATGACTTCTCAGGAATATCAGAAGCGCGCTATCAAAAAAGGCTTCGAGTTCGACGATGTGCAGGGCGCATATGAAAAATTGGCTGAAGAACTGTTGGAACTACAGCAAGCGGATTCGCCAGAAAATCAGCTAGAAGAGATGGGTGATCTACTGTTCGTTGTGGCTCACATTGCACAGTGGCTCAAAATCGACGCAGACGAAGCTCTCAGGCGTTCCAATCGCAAGTTCAAAGCTCGCTTCCAGGCGATGGAGGAAATGACACGAGATGAGGGAATGGATATGAACACATATAATAGGGAAGAGTGGATCAAACGGTGGAATAGAGCGAAAGAGCAGACAAAGTAAAATCATATTTACAATGCTCAAAAACAAAAATACTTTCAGTGTAGCATGAATATGATATACTGAAAACAAAAAGGATAGCTTAATGAGTCCAAAGTCACCGCGTATTAATGCGGTTGAACTGCTAAGGGCACTCAGACGTGATGGTTGGGAGCAAGTGCGGCAAAGTGGAAGCCACGTTACCTTGAAGCATCCTACGAAACCAGGCATTGCTACAGTCCCTAAGCATGTACAAGTGATATTAAAACCTAAAACGCTAGAAGCAATTTTGAAACAAGCCAGTCTCACCACAGATGATTTGCGGGACTTGCTTTGAGAACAGAGCAAGGAGAGTAGAAGTATGAGCAACTATCGTTATACTATAATCCTGCACCCAGATCAGGAAGAAGGTGGCTACACTGTTACAGTACCAGCTCTCCCTGGCTGTATAACTCAGGGAGATACAATGGATGAAGCTATTGCAATGGCAAAAGATGCCATACGCCTTCATATAGAATCGCTCATAGCTGAAGGCCAACCTGTACCACAGGAAGATGAACCTCCACAGGCTATTACTATTGATGTAGCCGCTTAACTTCACCTATCACAGTACTTACCTTCTCACCAGGAAGATGGAACAAATGTTGTAAAATAAGGACATGCGAAATGAACTTCTTACCTGGTTCGCACGCGAAGGGCTACTATTGAGCGATATCGTCACAGGCGCGGAAGACCCTGAGAACGATGAAATCAAAGTCACGCTTAAAGCTCCCATAGTGGCCCTCAGCCGGACCAGTTCCGATTTTAGAGAATGTCCCGATCCGGTCCTTTTCGGTTATCCCGAATCATCTCTGGAGATGATGGAACTGGAAGATATGCACCAGTTTGTCTACGAATGGTTCGAGAAAGCTGTACAGGCTGGCATGGCGCGTTGCTTTGTCTGCAATAAAGTGCTTGATATGGGTGAAGAGAAACCATGGGACGCCATTTTTGTCACGGAGCAACTGTATTGCTGGTTGCTGGCCCATTATGACTGCAAACGCTACCTTAATCGTGATATCAAGGGGCGCAACCCCTTTGAAGTGCAAGCCCAACCACCTGAATTCTTTGAGATAGGGGTGATCTAATTTTTCACTATAATTAGAGAAGGTTGAAATAGAGATGAATAAAAGTGAAGTCGCGCACCTGCTAGAAGAAATTGCTACCCTCCTGACCCTCAAAGATGGGAGCAGCGTCTTTGAGGTGCGAGCCTACGAAAATGCTGCCCGTACGATTAGCTCTCTCGATGGGGATATCGAGCAACTGGCACGCGAAGGCAAGCTCAAAGGGCTACCAGGCCTGGGACCGACGCTCCTGAAACGGGTCGATGAAGCAATCGAAACGGGCCACATCGCTTTTTATGATGAGCTACGTACAGCTACGCCAGCGGTCAAGCTTGAGATGATGCGCATCGCAGGGGTGGGACCCAAAAAGATCAATGCCATCTATGATCAGCTCCACGTTAACAGTATCGCAGAATTGGAGCAGGCGTGCAAAGATGACAAAGTAGCACATCTGCCGAGCTTTGGCAAAAAGACCCAGGACAAGATTCTGCAAGGAATTGCCTTCCTCACCCAACACGCCAATCGTTTCCAGTATCCCGTAGCAGAACAGGAGGCCGCACAGATGCAGGCCGCCCTGGCAACATTGCCGGGTATTGTGCGCATGCAGGTGGCCGGAAGTTTGCGTCGGAAACGTGAAACGGTTAAAGATATCGATATGGTCATTAGTGTGGATGACAATGCAGGCGACGATGTACAGAATGCGATTATGGATTTTTTCACGAAACAACCTTCAGTGCAGGCCATCACGGGAAAAGGTCCGACGAAATCAAGCGTCGTGCTGAGTTCGGGCATCGCAATGGACCTGCGCGTGGTCAACGATAGCCAGTTTCCTTATACCCTCCATCATTTCACCGGCTCACGCGACCATCACATCCCACTGCGCAGGCGTGCTCAGAGTATGAATATGACCATGAACGATTACGGGCTCTTTAAGGGAGAAGCGCAAGGCAAAGGGAAGGATACCGAGAACGAGCTGATTCCCTGTAAAGATGAGACCGACATCTACGCAGCACTCGGCCTGGATTATATTGAACCTGAGTTGCGCGAAGACATGGGAGAGATCGAAGCAGCGGCCCAACACACGCTCCCCGTATTGGTGCAAGAGAGCGACCTGCGCGGCGTCCTGCACGCTCATACCACATGGAGCGATGGGCAGAATACACTGCGCGAGATGGCTGAAGCCTGCATTGAGCATGGTTTTTCCTATCTGGGCATTACCGATCATAGCAAGCTTGCAGCATACGCAAATGGATTGAACGAAGAACGACTGCAGCAACAGGGAGAAGAGATCGACCGCATGAACGAAGAATTCGCTGGTCGCCTACGTATTCTTAAAGGAAGCGAGTGCGATATTCTGCGTGATGGTTCGCTTGATTATAGCGATGAAGTACTGGCGGGACTGGATTTCGTCGTAGCCTCTATTCACAGCAATTTCACCCTCTCGCGTGAAGAACAGACGCAACGCATGCTACGTGCGATAGCCAATCCCAATGTTGATATTATTGGACATCCCACGGGCCGTATTCTCCTGGGACGTGCTGGATATGACCTGGATATGGATGCCGTGATCGATGCAGCAGCCAAACATGGTGTCTGTATCGAGATCAACGCCCATCCATCGCGGTTGGATCTAGATTGGCGTCTGGTACGTAGAGCAAGAGATAGAGGTATTAAGATTCCCATCAATCCCGATGCTCATGCACTTGCGGGAATCGACGATATGCGTTATGGTATAGCGATAGCACGCAAAGGCTGGTTACGTGCCATTGATGTACTAAATACAATGGAGACCAACCAGTTATTAGAATTCTTTTCCACAAGACGGTAGGGATCAGAATTTGTCAGTTGATCGAAAACCGTATTGGGAGATGTATAGATAATACATCCCCTTAGAGAAGAGAGGATTGAGTAGAATGGCCGAACAAACAGTATTAGAAGTTACCCCCCGTACCGTGATGGGCAAAGCGAACAAACGCCTGCGTAAAGATGGTTTAATCCCCGGCAATATCTTCGGGCATAATCAAGATGCTCAGACGATCCAACTTGATGCAGTCAGATTTGACTATCTGCGCCGCCACGGATCCTTGCGCAGCATATTGACACTAAGCCTGCCAGATAAAAGCACTCAAACAGTGCTCCTTCGCTATGTGCAACGCGCACCAAAAAGTGGAAAGATTCTGCACGTTGATTTCTCACGTGTGAACCTGACCGAACGTATCGGCATGCGTGTACCACTTCACTTTGTAGGCGAGTCGCCAGCAGTGAAAATTGACGGAGGTGTCCTGTTGCACCTGGTCGAGACACTGGAAATCGAGTGTAGTGCGTCAGATATTGTTGATGCAATTGAAGTTGACATCTCCTCGATGACAGAGATCGATGCAACATTGCATGCCAGCGATGTCAAGCTGCCAGAGAACTTCAAACTCGTCACCAATCCAGAGGAGCCTATTGCCAAGGTTTCAGCGACACGAGCCGAGGTAGAGACAGCAGAGACGGCTGAAGCCACACCTGCTGCCCCAGCACCGGAAGCATAAGATCTTTTTAGAGGATCTCCATACATGGGTAGGGCGTCACCTTGTGTGTGCCCGCGTGCTAGCAGATTGTGTTCATCGAGACGCGGACGCACGCAAGGTGACGCCCCCTACCCATGTTCTAACATAGGAGCAGACGGTAATTATGCGGATCATGATTGTGACAGATCAATATCCACCCATGGTTGGGGGTGTGCCAACAGTCACGCATGGCCTGGCCGTAGACTTCGCGAATCGGGAGCACCAGGTCTGGGTTGTAGCACCCAACTATGGCTCGCGAGACACACGTACTGTAGAAGATAAAGTACGTGTCTATCGCTTCTCTTCCTTTGAATGGCCCGCTTATGAAGGATTGCGTATACCTTTTTTGCCATTTGTGCCAGTACGTAATCTGATTAAAAAGGTCGATCCAGACATCATCCACATCCATTCACCCATCGTATTAGGCAACATAGCGCAGATCCTGGCTGGAGGGTTACGCAAACCAGTTATTGCCACTAATCATTATATGCCCACCAATATCAATAATTCATTGATGTCGGAGCCATTGATTGGCAAGTATCTCAGCAATATTACCTACTCATATCTCGTTCATTTCTGTAACCGTTGTGAGTATGTTACAGCACCGACACAGACGGCGCTGAATCTCCTCTATGAATATGGGCTACGTGCACCCGCACGCCCAATCTCCAATGGCATCGACTTGCAAAAATACTCGCCTGGAGCCAGAGACCTTGCCGTGCTGCAACGTTTCAAATTGCCAACAGAGCAGCCGTTATTGTTGCACGTCAATCGTCTAAGCGAAGAGAAGCGTATAAACGTGTTAATTGATGCGACGGCAAAAATCAAGAGCAATGCCCATCTGGCCCTGGTTGGTACTGGTCCGGCGGTGGTGGAACTGCATGCACAGGTCGAACGCCTGCAATTGCAAGAGCGGATCAGCTTTCTAGGCTTTGTACAGGATGCAGATCTGCTCCAACTACGTCGTGCAGCCGATCTTTTCGTAATCCCCTCAGAAGCAGAGTTACAGAGCCTCGCTACGATGGAAGCTATGGCCTGCGGTCTCCCGGTGATTGCCGCCAATGCCTGGGCATTACCAGAATTAGTACATCCCGAAGAGAATGGTTTCTTGTTTCAACCAGGCAATAGCGATGAACTGGCAAAATATATTGACATTCTTGCCAGTGATACAGCAATGAAACAGCATATGGGGGAAGAAAGCCTTCGCATCATCAGTAAGCACGACCGCAATAATGTACTAGAAGAGTGGGAAGAGTTATACCGACGGCTAGCCATTGAGTTTCACGACGAGAAAGAACGCAGGAAACAGCTTCGCCTGGCCCGCAAAAATCGTACCGCGATCCCCAAAGAGCTGCAGAACGTCCAGCTCCCACGCATTCGGCGTACAGGCGATCTGGCTTTTGATCAGAAACAGGGCAACAGAAGATGGAGAAGTAAACAAGACGATGGAGAGAAGCAATAATAAAGCGTCTTCATACCAACTGGATAAAAGCCTGACAACCTTGTGTCAGATGGAGTTTATACAGGCCACTAGAACCAGCGACGATGAAGCTTACGCGCCAACCGCCGTTCAATGTCCCAACATATCTGAATAGCAGAATAGCACAACCAGGCAACCTTTGAAGATTGCACATGAAGACACGCGATGAAACACTTTTCCTCTTTTTCAGTATAACCCCAAAGCATTGTATTTGTCCACTCTTTTCTAAAGTGCAAATTGTAGTCATGGCCCCTTATTGCATCATAAGAAGAAGGGGAAAAGCTGCCCTTCCTTCGTCTGGTACTTTTTACGTATGATTTGGCTTCACACACATGTTTTGCTATACTGTCTCTTGAAGCGAAAAGCTTCATTTGTGAGTCATGCCGAATTTTTAAAAGTTCCTCAAGCCACACGTATATGGACTCCTCATGCCTACGCTGCTCGACACAAAAAGTTTGGCGAGCCGCTCAGGCCAGGAATCCGGGCAAGAGAGGGATGAAGAGCGAAAACTGCTCTTTGAGAAAATCGGGATGAGTCATAAATGCGCTGTGATAAAGATGGCTGGGGGATGAACCAATGCTCCCAAAATACTTTACAAGCGTCCACATTTTTGCCTGGGTTTTAACCAGGAAAGGGGTTAGACATGTTGCCTGAAGACGAAGAAGAAGAGAAACCCAAACCTATGACTACAGCAGAAGCTGGCCGTAAAGGGGGCAGTACGGTACGCGACAAATATGGCGAGGACTATTATCGCCGCATTGGAAAAAAGGGAGGAACGACACTCAAGGAACAACGAGGAAGTGAGTATTACCGCGAAATTGCTCAGAAAGGTGGTCAGGCCAATGTAGAAAAATACGGTCCAGACCACTTCTCAGAAATGGGGAAAAAAGGCGGTAATACAACAAAACAACGACAAGATCCGGATTTCTATAGTCGTATCGGCAAGTTAGGCGGCGCGGCCAAACGACAGAAAAAATCGACGTAGAATCCTGACGATATCCAATCACCATATTGGGATGTTGTGTACATTGGAAAGCATGAATTTACTTCTGAGAACTCAACATCCCAATTGTAACAGGAAGCAACACACTTAATTACATGTGAGCAGTCGCAAAGACATGCTAGAAGATCAGACCTCAGCCTGCTTTTTTCCCTCTTGTGTGTCCAACTTTGCCAGACCCTCGGCAATTGCGCCAGTAACGCCCGTTTCGGCGGTCTGACGTGCGACACGTAAAGCGTTTTTGATCGCTTTTGCATTTGAACGACCGTGCGAAACAATGGCAGAACCGTTAATACCTAGCAACGGCACACCGCCATATTCAGCATAATCCAGGCGTCTCCCAACCTTACGCAGGCCAGGACGGAGAACGGCAGCAGCAAGTTTATTTACGAGCGAACTGGTCATCTCGACACGTAGCATGCCAAGCAGGGTTTCAGCCAGACCTTCACTCAACTTGAGTACCACATTTCCAACAAAGCCATCGCACACCACCACATCGGCTCCACCAGTTGGAATATCACGTCCCTCGACATTGCCAGTAAAATTGATGCCAAGCGTAGGGGCCGTCTTTTTGAGCAGTTGATGCGTCTCAACGACCAACTGATTTCCTTTAGATTCTTCCTCACCATTTGCAAGCAAGGCAACACGGGGAGTTTGCACATGAAAAATGCGCTCCATATAAATAGATCCCATGAGCGCAAATTGCTGCAAATATTCAGGTTTGCAATCTGTATTCGCACCAATATCGATGACGAGGCAGGTACCATCCTTCGTGGGAAAAATACCACCAAGGGCTGGACGCTCCACGCCGGGTATACGCTTTAAAGTAAAGAGTGAAGCAGCCATCATAGCGCCGCTGTTCCCGGCTGAAACCGCTCCTAGCGCGGCACCATCACGCACCTGCTGAAGGGCAACAGTCATTGAAGCATTTTTCTTGCGGCGCACAGCGGTGGCAGGATGCTCGTCCATCTCAATCACTTCATCGGTGTGGATAACAGGCAGGTCCAACCCGCTCGTATCGTGTTTGGCAAGCTCAGCGCGAATAGCATCTTCACGCCCTACAAGATAGACACCCATATGATACTCGCGTGCGGCCTGTATTGCGCCCAGGACGACCTCGCCAGGAGCATTATCACCCCCCATAGCATCCAGGGCGACGCGAACAGGAGAAGTCTCGGTGCTCATGCACGTTTTCCTTCTGGCTCTCCAATAGTTTTCTTCACAAGGTCAACCAATTTGTCGAGGTCAAATGGCTTATAGACAATGTGAACAACACCGGCTTCGCGGAACTCTTGCTCCTCATTGCCAGCATTCAAGAAAGCCGTAACAACGATGACCGGTATCTGACGATCTACGGCCATCGCCATCAGCTTCAATTCATCGCGACCATCCAGGTATGGCATCATCAAATCGAGCAGAACAAGATCCGGCTGGTGTTCACGGATAGCATCGTAGAAGCGCAGGCTCTGCGTCGACATATATGTTTCATAGCCCTCGTCGGCAAGAGCCTCTGTAAGCAGATCAGCAATTGTTGGATCATCGTCCATAACCAGTATTTTTTTCGCCATAAAGTGGTATTCCCCTCATCTCAAAAACAACACTACGCAGGCAATTGATCAAGGATCGAAAAACCCATGGATCAGCCTGTCAACCACGGGCCTGTGAAACCGCGCCCTTTATCTGGCCTCATCCAGTGTTATAGGCGGTCTATAAAACGCGCCCTCCTGGTCGCCAGGTGGTAAAATATACCGATATTGTAACATCTGTATTATAACACCTTGTCATGAGAGAGTATATGTTATTTTGCCTGTAGAATGGGTATCAGATTTGGCGCACTTGTGTAGGATTGCCTCACAAACATTTTTCTACTGAGCAAAGCTTATTTACAGAGTGAGCGCTCATACGCTATACTATTCCTACCAGCGAGTAATGTATAACAAGAAATGGCGTGTGTATGACATCTCTATCCCTTTTTTGCGCCATGTGTGGTGCGACCAACTCAGCACAGGCAGACAAATGCTTTACTTGTGGGCAACCGTTGGGCACCCCACCAGCAAAACTCCCACAAAGATTAGTAAAACAACGCTACCTGATTTTAGAGCAGATAGGGCAGGGCGGGTTTGGTGCAGTATATAAAGCCTCGGACTCTCAGCTAGGAGATCGCTTGCTGGCCATTAAGGAGATGAACCAGAATGGCTTGAGCAGGCAGGATCTACTGGTGGAATTGGAGCAGTTTAAACGTGAGGCGATGCTGCTGGCTGGATTGATGCATCCTAATCTTCCCCGTATCTACGATGCTTTTACGGAAGATGGGCGCTGGTATCTCGTCATGGATTTCATCGAAGGTCAGACGCTAGAAGACTATCTTGAACAAACAACCGATGGAAAACTCCCACTCGAAAAGGTGCTTGAGATTGGTATTCAACTCTGCTCGGTACTCGACTATCTGCACACACGGCAACCACCAATTATCTTCCGCGATCTTAAACCTGGCAATATCATGCATACATCTCGCGGACAGTTTTATCTCATAGATTTTGGCATTGCACGCCATTTCAAGCCTGGACAACTTAAAGATACCATCGCGTTTGGCTCACCAGGCTATGCGGCACCAGAACAATATGGCAAAGCGCAAACAACACCAGCCGCCGATATTTATAGCCTGGGTGCATTGCTGCATATGATGTTAACAGGTGTAGACCCTTCTATCACGCCATTTTGTTTCGATCCTTTGCATCTACATATGGTGCAAGCTTCACAAAAATTGGTAGTCTTGCTGGCTCAAATGGTCGAGATTAATGCCAGCAAACGACTTGCAAGCGCTGCGGACGTAAAAGAACAATTGCAGCAGATTCAGCAATTTACAACAAATTCAGCTACTAACCAATCAGTTACAGAGATCTCTACACAGCCAACCCCTGCACAAAAACGGCAGCAAACTACGTATAGCAAACATACAAATAGCATTACCAGCCTCGCATGGTCACCTGACGGTACTAAAATTGTTTCGGGCGATAGAGATAATGTGGTTCATATCTGGAATGCATTGAGCGGAGAACCACTGAGCCAACAAAATAACTTTAACGGGCAATTACGTTGGCACAATGCCATAGCATGGTCGTCTGAAGGCATACGCATTGCTCTCTTCGGCGAAGGTGATGAAAAAATGAAATTACGTTGGGATTCGGCAAGTGGAGAGCGAATTTTATGTTACTATGAACGTCGTAAGAGGGTTGGTGCAATCGCCTGGTCTCCCGATAGCCAGTATCTGGCATTAGGAAACAATGATAGAATGGTGCAGATTCGTGATATCACGAGAGGAGAAGTCATTTTTACCTATTGTGGCCACCGTGAAGCACTGCGATTGAACAGAGTAAACGCCGTTGCATGGTCGCCTAATGGTCTCTATGTAGCTTCAGGTACCAGAAGTGACGGTGTACATGT
>JACDAE010000538.1 GCA_013695595.1 Ktedonobacteraceae bacterium
TCCAGATCTCCACCGCTGTACCGTTGGCGGTGCCAGCTCCAGTCACGTCGAGGCAGAGACCGGACTCGCGACCAACGACAGTGCCATTGGAGTTGAGGGTCCACAACTGGTTCGCACCGCCGTTGCAGTCGTAGATCTCCACTTTGGTGCCCGTAGTTGTGGCATGGCCCGGCACGTCGAGGCACTTGTTACCATACACCTGCAGTTCACCGTTAGACAGGGCGGTCCACTGCTGATTCGATCCGCCGTTACAGTCCCAAATGTCGAGCAGCGTTCCATTGGCTGTTGCCGCCCCTGGTACATCCAGGCAGCGGTTCGAGCCCGAACCACGCAGCACTGCAGTCGTGCCACCACCGCCGCCACCACCGCTACCACCACCAGTGTTGTTGGTCAAGCCCCAGCCGTACTGGAGCCGGTCGAGACCAGACTGGTTATTGATGCTCAGCGAGAGGTTGGTGCCGCTACCGTTCAGCGACGTGATCGCGCACGATGCGTTAAAGCAAGGACCCGGACCGGAGGTCTGGCTGGCACCTTTGACGCCCACCCAGATGATCGTGCCCATGCCCAGGTTCCGCGAGTTGTCCGTGACCGCGTAGAGGTAGGAGACATTGTTGGTGCCGTCCTTAGGGCCGTCGTAATTCACGCCGGTGTTCATCGGCACACCGAACTCGGTGAAAACCGCCCGGCTGGCATACCCGCAGATATTGGAGTTGATAGACGTGATCCAGGCTGCCTCGGTGGGGTGGGTCTCTCCTCCGAGAGTGTACTTGTGGATCGATAGCAGGGTCCCGTTCAGGCGGGAGTCAGCACCCACCGTACACAGGTTCTCCGTCGAGTACGCGCCGGGAACCAATATCCGACCCTTGGGAAGGCTAGAGTAGTGTGCGACCCAGGTGGCCGAGAAGTTGTCCTCGGCGGCGGCCGTCATACCCCAGGGCTCGTTCATGATCTCGAAGTAGAAGTGGCTGTTGCCGCCGTACTTGTTGATCATCACATCCCACATCTTGTAGAAGGCTGTGGTGTCGCTAACCGTCCCATTCTGTATCCATGGGGCCACAACGACATTCATCCCCAGCGCGCTGGCCGCGTCCAGGGCTCCAGTATAGCTGCCCCACCACGATCCAGACGTGGTCGCCGAGTTGAACGGCATCCGCACGGTGTTGGCTCCCAGGCTCTGGAATCCCTTCAGGATCGCGGTCGCCTTCGTGTAGGTGGTCGAGTAACTGTCCGATGTTGATAGACCCACCGGAACCAGGTTGCCGGTACCGAAGTTGTCGTTCGGATCCGCCCAGTTCACCCCGTGGAACTGGTTGGTTGCTGCATGCGCTGCAGATGGATGGACAATCTGCATGGCAACCAGCCCTAGTATCGTAAGCAACGCAATAAACCCACAGGCGAGTTGCAGCCTGTAATGACGAAACATTATGTTTATCCTCCTTGTATATTAGATACCATCGTTGGATCTATGAGACTGAAGATATGATTATCTTCAGTCTCTGAAATTAGTCGCACGAGTTGCTCGTCAGAGAACACCTCTCTTACGGAGTCTGCATCTTCCTGTTGCTTAAGAGACCTGGACCAGGCTCCATTGCTGATTGGTTCCCCCCGTGGAAGGCCATTGAAGCACGGCTGCCCCATTGGCAGTGGAGGCTCCACTCACATCGGCATCCTCTCCACTACTCTGGTTGACCAGGGAGTAGTAGCCACTGCCTGCGGAGACCACGTTCCACCACTGGTTAGAGCCGTTGGTATCATTCCATTGATCCAACTGCGTCCCGTTGATTTTTGAAGCACCGGGATCGTCAAGCAGCAGACCACTATTGACGTTGACGAGCTTGTAGCCTCCATTGGTTGCCACAAAGCGCCACAACTGGTTGTTGCCACCGTTAGAAGGCCATTGATCGATGAGTCCACCATTGGCGGTAGAGGCTCCACTCACATCGAGCACCTGACCGCTGTTGCGGTTCACGATCCGATAATGGCTATTGGGATTAGGGTTAAAGCCTCCACCATTGCCAGGAGTAGGTGTAGATGTGGGCCTGGGCGTGGGGGTGGTCCCAGGAGCTGGTGTCGGGGTACTTCCTCCACCACTTCCTTCAGTCACAACATTTGCGTAGTAGGACGTCGTATCAAGCCGTCCATTCCCGGTAAAGATTTCTGTACCAGATTCCACGCTTGAGAGATATTTTGAACTGCTCAGGCCTCTTGAGACGAGATAGTTGAGAAAATCCTTCAAATCGAGCGTTTGCGAAGTCGTATTTGTCGTACGGACGAATGAATGAACCTCCCACCCAATATTACCTTCATAGAGATCCCAACTCGTTCCACCAAGCGTTACTGTCGCCTGCTTTGTTCCAACAGGACCGGCACCACCTGCTTTATAGAGCCAGACCATGACCTCGTCTGAAGGTCCACTGCTCGAGGTCGGGTTCGAAATCGTATGCAGCCAGAGATCATAGGAAACATCAAGGGTGTTCGCATTGTTTTGTGTCAGGTTAAAATTCCATCCAGTCTGGACCCCCTTATTACTGGACAATTGGATCGGGAGGCCTGTGTTCGTGTTCTGCCATCCCCAATGCCAGCCCAGGACCGAGCTATCGTAGGTCTTGACCGAATTGGATTGTCCTGTCCAGTTCCAACTGGTTCCCCAGGCAATGCTTGAACCGGTGTTGGATGTGTCCCAAATACATTGCGTTCCTGAGCCGCTGCTCGCTCCCCACTCGTTACTATTAAGCCAGTACTTTCCCATGCTAATCATGCCACTAGTATTACAGATCTGGGCTGCCTTTGCTGAGTGGACATTCATCAACAATCCAATACTTGCGACCAAAACAGTCCCGAGCAAAACACCAATGCCCATCAGGCGTTTCGTTCTGTTCAAACGCCCTGATATTGAAAACATATATAACCTCCTTGTTTTGACTTCATTTCGATTAAGAAAGACGCATTACCAGAGATATTCCCTTTCTCCAGTAAGTACGATACTTCTGCTGACTGCAATGGAGATAGGTATGCCTCCATTACAGTTTCTTACAGAAAATCTGTACCATACTCCATTGTTGATACGCCTTTTTGATCATCTGTGATCCACCCTTTCATTAATATTGGCTACATTTTGCGTTCGACCTTCCCCTGCACCTGGAACATGATCTTCTCGTGAATAACTCCCCTTTCAAACATGTGAGGGCATTTCAGAGTTTTGAAAACCACACAAATGCAGAGACGCGTATGATGGCAATACCTCGCATCTTCTGTAACTGCCATCGTATTCTCCTAGTGAGAAATAAATCACGAAATCGATTGAAGGGTCTCTGATATTGACAGTGTAGCTCAAAGAATATATATATGTATGTGAATTCATATGAACGCGCAAGTGAAGTTGTGTGAAGTTGTGTGAATTTATGTGAACTTACGTGAACTTGCCTATCAATCTTCTTCGGTTTGATAAATCTTCGCAACTTATACTCAACCATCGCAAATGGATAGAAATAGATGAAAATTGAGTGAAGGCAAAGAAGATGATCATATCGGAAATGCCTGCTCAACGTGTCAAACTGATCGGTTTCTTCGGTTCTTCTATAAAAGCGGGTACCGGGTGGTAGATGCCTAAGCTTTTTATCTATTTCTGATCAATATGTTGGACAATTTGTAGTAGATCTGCTATTATAATACGTATCTGTAACTCTAAAAAGACTACATTTGAGCAAACAGTAATCCCTTTTGCAGTATAGTGGCATAGTCAGGTGATCTCCATAATCTTAGGAAGTATTCTTTCCTGAGGCCACGCAGAGGGAGATACAGCCAGCATTTCACCTCTACCAATGAATTGCACATAACTTCATAGCTGAGGTACATGTGATTTACGAGGTTTTTCATGAAAGATCTGGAAGCATTTAAGGTCAGGGTAAAAGAATACACAAGACAAGCTCACAGAAAGCTCGATGGGAAACTTGCAACGATGGAAGACCTGGCAGTTACTATCGGCTTTACTCGCGAAGCGTTAAGCAAGAAATTAAATGGGAAATCGCTACTGGATGCTCGCGATGTACGCAATATTGTGCGCGGATTAGCCCGGTTGGATGCAATCACAAGTAGAAGTCAAGCAAAGCATCTTTTAGATCTGATGGATGTAGCCGACTTCGAGCCAGTTGACTGGGATGGAGAACCACTCAATAAACTTATAAGCAAGAGTAAAGTAGATGAAGCAGTGATAGACGCTCTGCCGAGTGAGCCACCTGTGATACTCCCCCTGGCATCTGATCCTGCACCCATTGCTCCAAAACATTTTCAATCATCCATCTCGGGTTTTCCACTACGGAGAAAATGGTTGATAATCTTGTTTTTGCTTCTCTTTATAAGTAGTATTACGCTCTACGTATTACCTCGTTATCGTCTCATAATTTCGCCAAGAGATGCTTGCTCAATACCAAGTAGTACTGATACAGTAAAAGATATATACACCTCCGCCACGTGTAAGAGCAAACAGGTTATGGCTGATCCACTCCATGCTCAAGATTCCTATGCATGGGACCAGAATGATCAATGCTTTTTTTCAGGAGGTGCATATCACATCATTGTTCCTAAAACCAGCTTCGTTAGCGAATGTTTCGCGCAGGAAGCTCCGTTGTTTTCTGATTTTGCGTTGCAAGTAGATATGACAATTCGTCAAGGTGGATCAGGCGGACTGTTGTTTCGAGCAGAGAATACAGATACTCATGATACGAACGCAGTAGTGTATCGTGTACCGATAGACGACAACGGATCATATAATTTCTATCTGGGGGAAGACCTTCCCTGTAACGGCCCACCTGTCGGTAAAGACTGGTGTCGTAGTTCACAAAATGCCTTTCATCGCACACTTGGGAAAAAGAATACGATCACAGTTATTGCGTTAGGAAACACCATTTACCTCTATTCCAATGGGCAATTTGTGGATAGTGCCAGAAACATGTTTAACACTACCGGCCATATTGGCCTTTTCGCCAATGCCTATCATAATACTGTAGAAGTCTTGTTCAGCACATTCAAGGTCTGGACGTGGAACTCCGCGTAATTCAGAGGAAGCGATCATGAGGATGGCACGAAGGTTTTATCCCCATCAATTGCGTGGAAGCATTATCCCCATCAAGAACGCCTCAAAGACAGGATGAATCTCGCATGGCGTAATGCATGGGCAACAATGAGCAGCACAATCGCGAGCGAACGGATCCAGATCAACGCCTCCACCGGAAGAAACACATGTCCATAGGCTGCGTCCAGTGTCAAATTGAGTGTCTGCTGCACGCTTTCAATGTTACTCACAATCGCTGCCGTAAAAAGCAGGAACGCGGAGAGGAACGCGTGTAAAAGACTTTTTACGCGCTCCCCTTCCGAATAATAGCGACACGTGCGGATAATCATGCCCACAACATTGACATCGATGGCAATACATTGTGTCCAGGCCCAAATGCGTTGCATCGCCAGATTGTCCGTTAAAACTGACCCTTTGGTCAGCACATTTGCCATACTCGCAATCAACCCAAATGCCAGGAATAAGACCGAAAGACTCGCCATCAAAGGATTGCGGTGTCTCTTTTTTCAATACTGGTAAATCATTTCATCATATCTTCAGGAGCCGAGAAGGTCTAGTGTACCTGCGACTGCTTCCGCGCAACAATCACCGTTCGTCTGACCGTTTCGTAAGAAACTCCATAATCGTCGTCGTTAATACTAAGATCATTCTCAGTTCTTGATCAGACAACGCACCCACATCTTTGTGACTGTTCAAGGTAGATGAAATGCAGGTATGCTTGCAGATGAAAGGAGAAGCACGGCTATGACTACATACGAAATTTCACAGAGAAACTGGAATTTGTTTGCCAGTGTCCTCCAGGAGATCCTTGCCACGCGTGGGCTAGGCCTGGGCCATCTCGATGATCGTGCACATATTCATCGTGAGAAGGTGCGTCGCCTGCAACTCTCTCTCAAGATACCCAAGAGCTTTCCAATCCTGAATATCGATGAAATGGAACATGTCATTACGGTCTTTCAACTGAACCGCAATGAGAGGACACGTCTGCGAGCCGCTCTCCTTGCTACCTCGATCGAAGAAACACTCATGGATCGCATCAATCCAGATGATGCTCTTAAGGCTGCTGAACAAATTTTTGGCATTATCCTACAAGCTCTACAGGAACATGCACATGATCTGGTGGGCATTGGGGCTATCAAGGGGGGAGGCACTATGGCATCTGAAGAGAGTGAGATTGATCGCAAACTGGGAAACGCGCTCACTGCCATTGATCATGCAACACTTGCGCTGCATCTGAGTCGCAATGCAGATTCTCAAGTAGAACGAGTCGAGCGTGCACAGCAGGCATGCGATAGCTTCATATCGGCGCTCACTGAACTCGACAAAGCAGCTCCCGCTCTTAAGGTACAGGCCCCCTGGCAGGTCTGGCACGATGAAGCACAAAATGGGTTGACGGCTGCGCAGAATCGTCTGATTTCACTTGGCACATAGCACAATTATAAAAGGGAAAATATGATGGCACAATCTATCACCCATGCTTGCACAAATTGCGGAACTCCTGTCCCTCCTGAGATGCGTTTTTGCCCAAACTGTGGTACACCAGCGAACGCAGGTGCTGGCTACGTTCAAAACCAGCCTGCACCACGACCATACACAGAATATCCACAACAGCCTCAGCCAGTCTACCAACCAGCATCAGGGCAGCAAAGCTATCAACCACCGTTCCAAAATTCTCAGCCTGCGCCCGCATATACACGACCACAGAAAAACTCTGGGCGAGGGATACTAAAGGTTGGGATAATCCTTCTGCTCCTACTGCTCCTGCTCGGCGCGAGTGGTTTCTTTGCCTTTCGCTATATTACCAGTAGAAACCGCAATATAGCGGCTACCACAGGCGCAAATAGTGAGATCACACCAACCCAGACCGCGCTGACCACGACCCCTATCAATACAACGGTCAATTATGCAAGCGTCGATATCACGATTATCAATGCACAACAGGCGAAGAGCTTTGCGGATGATACAGGAACACCAGCACAGGGAGTGGTACGCCTTAATTTGCACGCGGTCCAATCAGATGTAAATAACGTGTACTTTACGAGTGCTCCCATGTTTGCCTATCCTGAGTCTTTTACCCTGCTGCTACCCGGAGGCAGTAAGATCTCCACAGGAGGGTATAAAGATATCAGCGGACCTGCTCGTAAGGGTGACCAGACCACCTGGATCGATTTTCCCGCCGCTACAGGCCTGAAAGTGGATCAGATGATCCTGCAAATTGGCAAAGATACCGAAGAGCAAATACAGGTTCCGTTAACTGGTCATGCCGACATAAGTCAGTATCAACCTAAACAGAGTACGCCCAATCTGCGTGTGCCATTTGGAAGTATGTTTTGGACGCTGAAAACGGTCGTGCTGAAACGTAGCGACAGCGGCACTCAGGTCGATAAAGGCTTACGCTTTCTGGTCCTCACCTTCTCAATTGATAATCCCAGCACTGAAGGGAGTATTGGTTATCCTCCTGATTACATTCGCTTACAATATGGTGGAACGACCATTACACTCGATCAATCTGTCGTAGGCGATGCTGCTGCTGGCACAACAAATATCCCAGGGATAGTTTCCTTCCAGGTGCCGCAGGATACCACAGCGGCAACGTTTATACTGCTACCAGGGCACCTCACTCCTGGCGCAACGAGCCAGGCAACGATACCTTTTCAGATCCCGTAGAGATAGGTTTCACCAACCGGTGATTTGAAAGCCTGCCCAATAGTAGGGATCGGCATAGGGGCAATCCTCAGGAGCAAGTTCTGCGGCGTGGGATTGAACAACCTCCTGAGCCTGAAAAGTGTCAAAGCGATTGGCTCGCCCACGTACAGCGACAAGGTGATCTGCGTTTGTCGGTAGATATTCGTCTGCGACTGTTTCAGGCCCTTTTGTCGAAGCGCTAGATGATATGTTCACCTGCCAGAGAAGCAATTCCTGGTTGGTGACCGTTCGTAACCACCGTTGGGCGCGAGCCAGTGCTGTAGCTGGTGGCTCCGTGTGCATCTGGGGGAACCACTCTAGCGCGAAGCGCACCATCAGGAGATAGGTTGCGCAATCATCCACAGACCACAATGAAGCCAGAATAGCAGCAGCTCCAGCTTGCAGCATGCCTGCCGCAAGGCTACGCACTTCATCACACGCTCCCTGTAGATCGAGTATGGCTGTCTGGCACGCCGACAAGATGAACAGCCGAAGCCCTCGTAGATCAACCTGGTCACTTAACATATCGGCCAGGGTCAATTCCTCCTCGTGAGCGAGGATGAGCCGCGAGCGCAAAAAGTTCTGTGTATCGAAGAGACCATGACAGGATGCATTCACCACAAGACCGGTGCGTAATGCTTCGATCAACCAATCACGTGAAGCCTGCCACTGCACTTTGACGCTCGCAAATTGTTCCATACGTTTCCCCAGATCTGCCAACATGAAAGCCTCTGCCTCGCCCCAGCGAAGGTTCTGTTGCGTTGGATAGGGGTTCCCAAGCGCATAAATACCTGTGCGTGACGCGCTGGTCTGCTCGTTATACAACAGAGAAAGAGCACTTGGAGCAATGCTAGTAGGAAGCGTCTCGCCCAGTGTCCGCCCATCATGCAGGAGTGTTCCTGCAAGCGGGAAGGCTGCGAGACGCCCACAGGGAACGAGTGTTAAACTACCAATACCCGCTTCGTGCAGCCATGCTACCAGTGGCTGCAGCATCGTCTCGTGCAACGCTGACTGGCAACGTTGCAACTCGCATTGCAGTACGGCGTGGTTCAAGGTATTTGCCAGGAGTGAGCTGCTCTCTTCGCTCAGCGTCGTGAGAGTTTGATCAAAAAGTGGCGTCAGTTCCAGGAGAGTAAGCACTCTTTGCGCTGCGGCGTCGATGGTTCCTGTATGCATGCTTATAACACATGCAGTATGGAGGGCATTGGCCTGTTCGCGAAACGTCGTCCCAGGCCAGGCCTGAAGTAATGCAAAAACGTTGCCTCGTTGTGCGCAGTCGAAGCCACCTGTGATATATTCTGAGTCAGCCAGATGCGTTTCGATCAGTGCTCTCACAAAATTTTCTGTGAGAGTGGGCAAAGCGAGAGCCGCAAAATGGGCTGAGAGTTGCTTGTCTGGTTGCGTACTAAAAGCCGCTACGGCAATGCCACCCCAGGGCGTTGCGGCGAGGTAGACCAGAGCATGGCCTGGTCCACAGCGCTCTGTGGCTTGCAGAATGGTGGCAGAGTCAAGGGTGTCATGAAGAAAGTTGGCAGGGTCCCGTGCCGTACGAATCTCCTCTTTTACAGCATCAAACGCTGCTCGCATTTCGCGGTAAGCAGCCGTACGCTCCAGCATGATATGTCGTTGACTATCTTCATCCAGATCTGTGGGAGGTGGAGCTTGCAAAAGTGCCTGTGCTGCGATAAAAGCCAGACGTGTCGTTGTGTAGCGTATACGACGTTCCGCATCGCTGATACGCTGAGGATCAGCCGTAGTGAACTGGATGGCCTCGGCCAGTCCGCTGGCTCGTCCTCGTTCGATAGCAACAGCGGCTTCCTCTATTTTGCCCAGGCGAGCCAGCGCAAAACCATCATGGATAGCCGCCTCGCGGCCTTCTTTCAGAACTGCATCACGTCCAATCGCACCTGCACCAAGAGCGACAAGCAAAGCTTCAGCCTTACGAGCAGCAACATAGGCGTTGTGAGTGCCTTCCCAATCCTGGCGTAATGCTTGCGTTTCGGCACAATCAAGTTGCACCTGGCGATGTTCGCTGGGAAAAGCATCCAACGTGTAGATACGAAGAGCCTCTCGATGGGCTGTCAATGCGAGATTGAGGTT
>JACDAE010000438.1 GCA_013695595.1 Ktedonobacteraceae bacterium
GCATGCAGGCGCACGCGAGGTGACGCCCCATCCCAGAATAGAAGGTTGAGGTTGTCATGACTCATTCAGTTCAGGTACAAGATAGACAGAAAACAACAAAAAGCGGCAGATTAATTGAGGAGGCGCAGGGATACGTGACTCTTATGCGCGACCTCGCCAAAAGCTCTGGTATCTATGCGCTCTCTTCCCTGGCCGCGCCGATTATCGCCCTGGTACTTGCGCCTTTTTTGACGCATTCGCTTTCGACAACCGATTATGGTGCCCTTGTTGTACTGAATACCGCCATTCTGCTGATCACCGGGATTACTCAACTTGGCCTGATCTCTGCGGTTTTTCGTGCCTATAACTACGATTATGAGTCCCGCACAGATCGCCGGAAGGTGCTCTCAACGACGATTGTGTTATTATCTATCACATCCATTCCTCTCACAGTTGTATTTTTACTGGTTGCTCCCTGGCTGGCAGGCGTATTGTTAGGCCACGCCTCTTTTAGCGATGCAATCAAGGTAGCTGCCGTGGTGATGTTAATCCAAAATTTCTCTGTGCCTGGGCTGGCCTGGTTGCGCGCTGAAGGTCGGGCCACGTTCTTTTCAGTCGTCTCTATCGTGAATCTGCTGGTCGCTCTGGGAGCGACGGTCGTCTTTGTGGGCCCTTTACATATGGGGATAGTCGGTGCGCTCCTGGCAATCGGGGTTGGCTATGCATGTATTGTCGTGTGTACATTGCCACTGATCATTTCGAGTGCGGGTGTCAGTTATCGTGCAGATATTGTGCGCAATCTCGTCTCATTTGGGGTTCCCCTGGTCTTCAATACGCTCTCGTTCTGGGTGCTACAGCTTTCTGATCGCTATCTCCTGAGTCGCCTGGGATCGTTGTCGCAGACCGCAAGCTATGGGGTAGCTTACTCATTGGGAGGAGCATTAAATGTCGTTGTACTGGCTCCTTTTACGTTGGCCTGGCCGACAGCTATGTTTGCGATAGCCAAGCGCGAAGACGCGCCACAGGCTTTTCAGGTCGTGTTCCGCTGGTTTGGTATCCTCTTGCTTGCGGCGGCATTTGTGCTTTCGCTCATCGCCGTAGCCTTGCTAAATATTCTCTTTCCAGTTGCGTATCATGCTTCGGCACCTATCATTCCGATCATTGCTGTATCGATCGTCTTTTATGGCATCTATAGCATCTTTACGGTTGGCACTGGCATAAAGCGTAAAACATGGTATATCGCTCTGGTAATGACGATTGCGGCTGTGATTAATGTTGCCGCGAATTTTGTCTTGATCCCCCTCTATGGATCTATGGGGGCGGCCCTCTCGACCCTCATTGCATACATCATACTTACCATTATTATGTATTTTGTGAATCAGCGCATCTATCCTCTGCCTTTTGAGGTTGGCCTGTTTACCATTGCCCTTCTCATTGGTTTTATTTTTTATGCTGGCAGTAGCCTGCTCGTGCGCAACCAGGCAGTTTATGGTACGTGTGCTATCTATATCGTTGCTACCATTCTCTACTTTGGCTGTCTGGTGCTACTGGGCTGGGGTGCCGGCAAGTATCCAGGCCTCTTGCGTCGTGCGTAACATTTGGCACAACGCTGCTCAAATATCGGGAGGGAGCCATATGTTGCCCTATCCCAGATGCCTTTTAGCCATTTTGTGAAGCTGTATGAGGGAAAAATGAAACCATCTAACTTCATCGAACCGGATACTAAATTATGGTTGCCGCCGCTGACACAGAGAAATCAAAAAGAGGCCGCAATTCTGCAGAGAATTAAAGCGAGTGAATCTCAGAACGAATTATGGGTACCCTCGGCTGCGCCAAAGGGACAAAAGGAGATAAAGCCTTCTCGTAAGAATAAGATGCAGGATGCACCACGTCCTCCGCGCCGGAAGCTGCGCCTGAACTTCAAATCTGCTTATCTCGCCTCTCACGGTCTGGCTGGTGGAGTATATCGCAGGATGGGGTTTAAGGGGAAGACCGTGTGGGATTGGTTGCCGCTCCTGTTGCTTCTCGTGGTGGCGGCCTCAATATTTTTAAGTGTCTCGCGTTTCATGACGCCCCAAAGTGTCCAGCGAGATCGCCTGGTGCAGCAGATAACGGATCAGCAGGAGCATTCCACGCAAGAGGAAATTCTGCAACAACAAAGTATGATGCAACAACTCGCTACGCCGGAGGCAAGTGTGATTGCGCAGATCGGCGGGTTGGTGGATCAAGAGCATGAGCAGAACCTGGCGAACTATCTAGACCGTATATCTGCTCTTCTTATCTCACGCTCGTCCCCTTTGTTGCAATCACGCCCTGGCAGTTTAGAAAGGACGCTGGCCCAGGTAAGGACGACGGATATTCTGAATAGCTTTAGTTCGGACGCGCCACGTAAGGCTATCGTGATTCAGTTTTTGCATGATGTTGGCCTGATCCAGGTCAATACGGGGGCTATAAAGGGGCCTATTGTCTCCTTAGCCATTGCTAATCTGGCTGGTTTGACGTTGCCACAGGCCAACCTGGGTGGCGCAAATCTCGATGGAGCCATCTTGACCAGCGCAACGTTGACGGGTGCCATTCTCTCCTCAAGTAGCATGCGAGGTGCGGTGCTGACGAAAGCGAAGTTTATAGGCGCAAATCTGACAGGCGCGGACCTGAGCGGGACAAATCTCGAAGGAGCAGACTTCACAGGCGCAATTTTGAAAGGTGCAAATCTGGGTGGTGCTGATACGAAAGGCGCAACCCTCAAGGGAGCAATTTTTTAGAAGAAGCCGCCTCTCTGCCAGAAAACACTGCTGAAAAACAAAAGCGTGCCGATAGAGAGACATGAAATCCGATGCTACAAGTAGTGTTATTGATGAGGTATAGAAAAGATGAACGTACGAGCGAGAGATACGTTGCGTGTATTGATGGTGACGCCGCGCTATTTTCCTTATATGGGAGGTATAGAGACACATGTGCACGAAGTTGGTCGCCGTCTGGTGCGACGTAACGTCGATGTCACAATTTTGACCACGATGCCTTCGATAAACGGGATAACATTGCCTGGAGAGGCCGATGTTGAAGGAATGCACGTTGTGCGTGTTCCTGTCCTGTTAAACAAAAACGATTTTTATATCGCGCCCGAAATGTACTCGTTCATCACACATGGTGGATGGGATCTTGTTCATTGTCAGGGTATCCACACACTAGTGCCGCCATTGGCGATGATGGCGGCCCGAAAAGCACATCTCCCTTATATGGTGACATTTCATACCGGTGGTCATTCATCGCCGTTCCGTGCGAAGATTCGCTCCGCACAATGGAGAGCGCTTCGTCCACTTCTGGTTCATGCCGAACGTTTAATCGGTGTATCCCAATTTGAAGCGAAATACTTCAGCGAACTATTACATATCCCGCCTGAACGCTTTCGCGTTATCCCCAATGGAGCAACCTTGCCAGCTCTGACGAGTCCGTTGCAGTCTACTGGTGACCATACGCTCATTGTCTCTCTGGGGCGTCTGGAGCGTTATAAGGGGCATCAGCATATGATAATGGCTCTGCCAAAGATATGTGAGCGACGACCTGATGCACGTCTTTTAATTCTAGGTGGTGGTCCTTATGAAGGTTCGCTGCGCAGGCTGGCTCAGCAAATCGGGGTTGCTGATCGGGTGGAGATTCGTGCGATCCCTTCCAGCGATCGCAAAGCAATGACCAGGGTGCTCTCAGGAGCCTCATTAGTGGCCTTGATGAGTGAATATGAAGCGCACCCCATCGCGGTTATGGAGGCATTATCATTGCAGCGTCCAGTTCTTGGTATGGATGCAGCGGGGATGCAAGAATTAGCGGAGCAGGGTTTGATCCTCTCAATACCGTTGAATAGTTCCCCAGATGCTGTCGCTGCTGCGGCATTGCAGCAGATTGAGAATCCGCTTATCCCAGGGCATATTGCTCTGCCGACCTGGGATGAAAGCGCTGAAAATCTGCTCGACGTGTACCTGAGTGCCTGTCCGGTCAAACAATTGCAGACGGTGTAGGTTGTTCATAATGCCCTGATCAATTGCTCGTCGGTCTCTTTTTCATCTGACGCAGATGATTGGCGAGATGAGCATTGAATGTCACACCTTCATACCAATCGGGGTAGGTAACATGCAGCGATTGGAATGCGGCGGATATGACATGATGAGTAAAAGCGTTGACGTCCATATTGGTAATGAGAGAACGAAGCTGGTGTGGCGTGGGGGCAAGCCACTGTGCAGCAGGCATTTCACTCGTATAGGAAAGGTGAGGAAGCGTTTGGGACTCCGCAGGGACACAGGTATATCCCAGTGCGGAGAGCACCTCTTCTGGTACATCAAAATATATGCCAGCGGAATTGCTCCTCACCCACTGATTTACAAGTTGAAAAAGGTCGGCATCATCGAGCGCCAGTAAATCAACCTGGACTTGTTTGGCAAAAGATCGGGATTGGCTGTTCATCTTCATACAAAATCTTTCCTGCTACTCTTCTTACCGAGAAGGAGAGAACTGTTATGGTCTTGAAGGAAGGACAGCCCAATCTCTTTCATGCGGATTACCAGCGTGATCGTCGGTCGTTTGAACGATCGGGACGTTGCGATTGGTAGCAGTCATTGCAATAGACAGGCCTGTCTTCTCTCGGCTGAAAAGGTACCTGTGTTTCGTTACCACAATTGGCACAGGTAGCATTATACATCTGACGTGCTTCACGGTCGCGGAATCCACCGCCGCCGCCGCCGCCACCACTACGGCCAAAGGAGCTTCGTTGTCCACCACCAGACTGCTTGCGGGCAGCCCTACATTCTGGACAACGGCTCGGGTCATTGGTTAATCCCCGGCTTGCATAAAATTCCTGCTCACCAACGGTAAAAGCGAATGCTTGATTACAATCGCGGCAATACAGGGTTCGGTCAGTCAACGACATCTATTCATCTCAATTCTAGGGGCTTTTCCCCTCAAAACGTCCCGTATCGCGTAGCTTCCAATAGACGATCTACTCTGAGCAACATTACGCCATGCAGGTACCCCTAGTATACCACAGAAGACTAGAATTACGATACTATTCTTTAGTATGGGAGAGAGGACAATTTTTGCGAATCCTGTCACTGTAGGGAAGCCATTTATAATTCCGTGTTCATAATGACTACGTTGGGTGGTTGTGAATGAAAGGACACGGAATTATAAATGGCTTCCCTACAGTGATGGAATCTATCTCCATTTGCGATAGAGAAATAAAAAGAGAGATATAGCAAATGTTCATGGCGTTTCTCATGCCAAATCTCCTTGAAATTGAGCGATATACAACGTATACTTCTTCATAGAAGACGGCTTGCTATCTTTTCCTTGCATTTAAAAAACATTTCATAAAAGGTAACTTGCTATCTTTGCTTTTCATACAAGGGTGTATGTACTTCATATTTTATTCTTCGCATGGTTGCGAAAAAAACTTTCTTCAAGAAGGAGAATGATTCAATGAGACGGAATATATGGACAGTCTCACCAACTTTTAGCCCCTTTTCTGAGACGCTTCTTCCTTTGGGACGCTGCTTTGTAATGTGTGTGGTTCTTCTGGGCATGTTGACCCTCTATACGGTACCTGCACATGCAACTGCAACCGTCAGTACGAGCATTGCTATCAACGGCCAGGGAACCGGTAAAACCTTTGATGGCATCGGTGCTATTAGCGGCGGCGGCGGCAATACACGCCTGCTCATAGACTATCCTGAGCCGTATCGTAGTCAGATTCTCGACTACCTCTTCAAGCCAGGATATGGCGCTGACCTGCAAATTCTGAAGGTTGAGGTTGGTGGCGATACCAATTCGACCGATGGTTCCGAACCTAGCTACATGCATACCGCCACCGATCAGAATTTTGGTCGTGGCTACGAATGGTGGCTGATGACGCAGGCGAAAATGCGTAACCCCAATATCAAGTTGTACGCACTGGCCTGGGGCGCTCCCGGCTGGATCGGCAATCACAATTTCTGGTCGCAAGATATGGTCAACTACTATATCAATTGGATCAAAGGCGCGAAGGCTCACTACAACCTCACCATCGATTACCTCGGTGGCTGGAATGAAAGAGGGTACAATAAGACCTGGTACGAAAGCATGAAAACTGCTTTGAAGACCAATGGCCTCGCGACAAAGATTGTTGGAGCCGATTCGGGCTGGGATGTCGCCGACGCGATGGTCAGCGACTCCGCCTTTAATAGCTCGATTGATATCGTTGGCGCACACTATCCCTGCACTGGTGGCGATGGTGGAAGCGCCGTCTCCTGCCCCACAACCGCCAATGCGCAAAGCTTGAACAAGCCTCTGTGGGCCAGCGAGAATGGTTCACAGGATGAGAATAGCGGTGCGGCACCGATGGCGCGTGCCATTAATCGCGGCTATATCGATGGAAAGATGACCGCTTATATTAACTGGCCGGTTGTTGCCTCCGTCTACCCCAATCTTCCCTATAACACCGTTGGACTGATGGTCGCCAACCAGCCCTGGTCGGGCAATTATAGCGTTGGCAAACAGCTCTGGGTGACGGCGCAAACGACGCAATTCACTCAGCCCGGCTGGAAATATATCGATGGTGCCAGCGGCTATCTCGGCGGCAGTAATAGCAATGGTAGTTATGTCACGCTAAAGTCGCCGAATACCACCGATTATAGTACCGTTATTGAAACCGTCGATGCTACTGCCAGCCAGACGGTGAACATGCAGGTAACGGGTGGCCTCTCAACCGGGAGCGTGCATGTTTGGGCTACCAACCTCAATTCGTCAAGCTCCAGCGACTGGTTTGTGCATCAGCAAGATATTACGCCAGTCAATGATGCGTATACGCTGACAGTGCAACCGGGCTATGTTTATACCGTTTCAACCACGAGCGGGCAGGGAAAAGGAACGCTTGTGGGGCCACCCACTTCCGCACTTGCCCTTCCCTATTCTGATAACTTTGATCGCTATACGATAGGACATGAGGCTCGTTATATCGCCGACCAGAACGGTGCTTTCGAGATTGCGGCCTGTGGTGGAGGTCGCACTGGCAACTGCTTGCGTCAGATGTCGTCTGTGGCACCCATTAACTGGGCTGGTCCCAGCGATCCCTATACGGTAGTGGGGGATCTTTCATGGACCAACTATACTGTCAGTAGTGATGCATTGTTAGAGCAATCCGGTTACGAGGAATTAATGGGCCGCGTTGGGTATCAGCAACCATTCGCGCCAGCCAATATCAATGCTTATTACCTGCGCCTCACCAGTGCCGGGGCCTGGAGCATTTTGAAAAATACCAGTGGTGGAACCGTGACAACGTTGACATCAGGGACCATCGCCGCGCCCGGCATCAATACCTGGCACAATCTCTCGTTAGGTTTCCAGGGCAGCACAATTATTGCGCAGATTGATCATATCCCGGTTGGTACGGTGACGGATACGTCGTTTGCCGCCGGTCAGGCCGGCCTGGGTGTAAGCGGATGGCAGAATGCGCAGTTCGATAACTTCAGCATTACTTCTAATCAAGCGCAAACGAGCTATCCCGAAACGGCTTATGAACTGGTGAACCATAATAGTGGGAAAGTTCTGAGCGTTACTGGTGCTTCGACCGCGAATGGTGCCACTATTACCCAGTCTGCAAATCAGGCGACGGCCAATCAGGAGTGGCAAATCGTCGCCGATGGCAATGGGTATCAGAAACTGGTGAACCTGAATAGTGGCAAGGTGCTGGATGTCTTGAGCTCTTTAACCACCAACGGAACGCCACTGAATCAGCAGACCGATACAGGCAGCATGAGCCAGCAATGGCAATTCATCGACGCCGGCGGTGGTTACTACAACATTGTCAACCGGAATAGTGAGCTATCCGCAGATGTGGCTGGAGCATCAACCGCCGATGGCGCTGCGGTCGTTGAGGCGAAAAGCAATGGAGCTACGGATCAGCAATGGCAGCTTGTCGCTGTTCCGACGCCCGGAGCTTACTATGAACTGATGAACCATAACAGCGGCAAGGTCATGGATGTATCAGGACAATCGCTGTCGGATGGTGGTCAGGTTATTCAGTATGCAGATCATAGTGGAGCTAACCAGCAGTGGCAACTTGTCAACGCGAGCAATGGCTACTATACTTTAGTAAACCGCAATAGCGGCAAAGTGCTTGACGTTCCGAATCAGGTGACGACTGCCGGGGTACAACTTGATCAATGGACCAGCAATGGTGGTACCAATCAGCAATGGCAACTCGTCAGTGCTGGTGGAGGCTACTACACCATTGTTGGTCGTGGCAGTGGTTTGCTGGTGGATGTAGCTGGTGCATCGCTGGCCGATGTGGCTGCTGTAATTCAGGCGGCCAGTACTGGTGGAGCGAGTCAGCAATGGCAGCTTGTACCCGTATCTTGATCCGTAGATAAACCACAGGCCATTCAAATAGAGGAAGTGTCGAAATATCCTCTATTTGAGTGGCCTGGGATGGATGTTTGCCCCTTGTCACGGGACGCAGGCTTATGAAAGGTTAAAACGGAGTGGGAGATTTGTGTGTTGGCCCTTTCGTACGAGCCATTCGCCCCGATGGTGTTGCTATCTGGACGGAATGGAGCCATGCCTGTGAAGTAACGCTCACCGTTACTGAGGCTGACCAGAACGCAGGGCAGGAACCATCCTCATTGGTGACCCATGTACGTACGGTGCTGGTAGGAGGACGGTACTATGCCCTTTCCCAATTAACAGGACTACAACCAGCCACCTGGTATACCTATCAGGTAGCTGCCTCTGAGCAACAAAAAGAGCCAGAACCCGCTGTAGCGGAAACAACTATACAGTGTTTTCGCACGCTTGATCTGCCCGATGCCCAGAATACACTGCGATTAGCATACGGTTCTTGTCGCAAATTGTCCGGCATTGAGCCTGATGCGTTGAGCGCCTTTGGTTCCTGGTTGACCGCTTCTGTTGAGCAACGCGAGTCTGTCTGGCCACATATATTGTTGCTTATCGGAGATCAGATCTACGCCGACGATTTTACCGGGAGACGTAAGCAGAAGCGTTTTCATAATCAGCCCGATCCGGAAGCTGAGCCTGTCGCTACACAATCTTTTGAGGATTTTGCCCTGATGTACCAGGAGGCCTGGACCGATCAAGGGGTGCGTCAGGTTTTTGCCGTGTTGCCTACATATATGATTTTTGATGATCATGAGATCTCCAATGGCTGGAATACTTCGTCTATGTGGCGAGCGAATGCGCTCCAACATGGATTTGAGCGTGCCCTGGTGGATGGATTGGTAGCTTATTGGGTATACCAGGGGTGGGGAAATATCGGGATGAACGCGCCAGATGAGCATGACTTACTTACCATTATGCAGCAGGCAGCGCGAGATGATCAGGATGTACTGGAAGATCTACGTGCATGTATACGCAAAGTGATTTATCAGGAGCAGGCGCTCAAATGGCATTACACTATTCCAACAATGCCCCCTCTCTTCGTCGCCGATGTGCGTTCGGATCGCCCGGCTATTTTAGATGGCCGCGATCCAGCTAACGTTGCGCCGCGTATCATGAGCATGGAGCAGATGGAAGAGCTACGTGCCTGGATGAAAGAGCATGCTGAGGTAACAACCTTGCTTGTCTCCTCCGTGCCCGCCATCCTGCCATCTTTGATTAGTTTTGCGGAATACATCATGGGGATGCGGCCTTTGCATGGAAACGCTGTTGGTTCCTTACAGCGTTTTGGGCATATGCTAGCGGGGATGCAGCAGAAGGTAGCCTTGCGCATGAGCTTTGATCACTGGCCGGTATTTGGGGCAACGTGGCGTGAACTCGTCAAGCTGTTCGCTACACGCACGAGAGATATCATTATTTTGTCGGGCGATGTGCACTTCTCTTATGCCATTCAAGCGCGTCGTACGCTTTTTCCTTCCAGAAGACGCCCCACTATATATCAGTTGGTAGCCAGCCCCTTCAAGAACGAGTTAGAGCAGCGCGACAAACGCCTGATTAGTGGAACCGCCTGGATGAAACGGGCCATCTATGGAGGACTGTATACGTCTATCCTGCCCATGCGTCAAGAGAAGAGCACAAAACGTGTTCCCCATGATATGCTTTTCCAGAATGTCGTTGCACTGGTGACATTAAGTCCTCAAACGCATAAGAAGGGGCAATATGCTATCCGACAGGTGTATCTAGGTGTGAAAAATGGGAAATCGGAAGAGGTTGGCTCTACAGATATACATACATGAAATCCTGGGTAGGGGCGTCACCTTGCGTGCGCCCGTGGGCCA
>JACDAE010000541.1 GCA_013695595.1 Ktedonobacteraceae bacterium
TTATCAAGGTATGGATTTTACACGCTGCCATCTGGTTATCGTTGGTGATGGTCCCGCTTATGCTGAAATCCAGCAGGAATTTTCTGGCCTACCCGTTACATTTACGGGCTATCTGAGAGGGGCAGAACTGGCTACAGCGTATGCGTCTGCGGACGTTTTTGCTTTTCCCTCCTATACTGAGACGTTTGGTCAAGTCGTATTGGAGGCAATGGCATCTGGTTTGCCAGTCGTTGGCTTGCTTTCAGAAGGTGTGCGTGATCTGATAGAACAGGATCGTACCGGCTTTTTGTTGGATGCCCAAAAGCTGAGCGAAGAGGAGCAGGTTATTGGATATCGATCACTGATGATGCGTCTGATTGAAGATCAGCGGATGCGCTGTGAAATGAGCAGCGCCGCGTCTATTCGGGCTCAAGACCACACGTGGCATGAGGCAATGGAATCTCTTGTACGTGGTTATCATGAGGTAATAGAAGCACACCAACCACTCGTAGCTGCATAGGAATATGTGGGTAGGGGCGCACGCAAGGTGACGCCCCTACCCGGTACCATAACTGATCTACAAAAGTTAGCGTTTGCGTTCTTCCTGGCGTGCCTGGATAAACGAGAGAATCAGTGAGCCTACCATTACACCAACCAGGATGATCTCCACTGTACTGAATGTTTTCTTCTTTTCCATGTTTATTTCCTTTCATCGTTGTTATACTATAACGTTTCTGACTATGATAAAGTACTCAAACATCAAGCAAGAGATCCCTTGCTATCTCCTATATTTTAACCCACAATTCCTTGCCACTACTATAACGTTTCAGCAGATGAAAATGTTGACTGACCCACGTGTGAAATGCCGGTATTTCACGTGCCAGGCGTCCAGTATAGAAGAGTACTGCATGAACCTGTGGCTGCTCAGTTACCTGCACAAGTTGCTGGAATGTGACATAGCCAGTGGCAATACGTACAGAGGATGTATCTACGAGTTCTGGCGGCGTGCTGCGGTTTGCTAGCGCGGTAATAAACTGGGCATCCGTTACGACGAGTTGATCCGGTTGCGTCACCGATTGCAGATCTTTAATAACCTTATTTTGTTGTGGAATGAGTACATCGTTCGTGTTTTGTTGGGCATGATAGTATTGTAGGATATTACTTCCCCCCTGGATGCTTGCTATTAATATAAGCAGTAGGCCAACGAGTGGAAGTATTGTACGAGGGCGCATTACACTTTTGATGTCAGTAGAAATATCGGGCAAAGGTCCGATCCCAATTGCAGCTAACGCGATCAGAGGAGGCACCAATGCGACCATGTGATGTGATAGGAGGGGCACCTGTCGCCATAGGATCAACGCTGTTGCCAGAAACCAGGCCAGGAGGGGAAGTACACGCCAATCTCGTCTAAGCAGTGCGACTATCGTGCCATAAAGTGCTGCGAGGGAGGTAAGCGAGATCAACATGCGGCCTATAACCTTGAGATTGCCAGATGAAGATGCTTTAAGGACACTTCCAGCGGTGGTATGGAAGGTAACTACGCCTTGCCAGAACTGTTGAAATGAGCCAGCAAAGGGCAAAATCAGTAGCGCAAAAGTGATGATGAAGGCAATTATGCCTGCGATGAGAGAACTGGCATGCTTGAGCCTTTTTTCGGGAGCTTGCTGCCAGATGTGCCAGATACGTGCGAGCATCAGCAAGCCAACGGGAACAAGCGCGGAGACAGCAAGCAACTTAGAGAGGATACCAAGCGCCAATGCTATAGCGGAGAGGACAGCCAGGCAAAGGCCCACTACATCATCTGGCCTCTCCCACCAGAGATAGATCAGTCCAACGGCCAGCATCGAAAGAGCGGCTGAAGGAGCTTCAGCTTGAATTGTTTGAGACTCTCTAAGATAGAGAGGATCCATGATAAGTAAGAGCAGGGCCGCGATAGCTCCAACGCGTCCACTTACAGCTTTTCCCAGTAAAAATGCGCCTGCGAGTCCAAATAAGGAGACGAGTGCCATACCAAGGCGAGCCGCCGACAGGGTCTGTCCAAGCAGCATAAATGTGGGAAATATGGAAAATAGAAAGAAAGGAGGCTGCGAGTAGAAAATCTGCTGGTAGAGAGCATGTCCTCCACTCATTGCCCGTAGTGATTGCCAGTAGACGCCTTCATCGTAGCTGTCGCGATCAAATGGTAGATATAACTTATGGATACGCATCCAGATGCCGATGGCGAGGAGGGCCAGTGTAACTAGCACAAATAGTATATTTTGCCAGTTGAGAACACTTTGCCGTGTTGTTTTACCCGTCTGAGTATTTTTTTGTAAAAATGTACTTGCGGCCATAAAAATCTCTTTACCGTGCTGTAAATCGCCTTATTTAAATTAGTTGATGTCAATTATTAAGCATGGAACAATGCTGCGAGGGTCTCGTTGTTGATCTGGTCTTAAGATCTTATCAGCGCTCACAATAGCAGAATTGTACAAAATATTCAAGTAGTGGGAGAAAGTGGGTGTATGAAAAATCTATCAGGTATCTGACATACAAGGGCCGCATTCATGATGATCATCTGAGCACCATGAATGCGGCCCTTGTATGTCGTGGTATTACAACCAGTAAGGCTTATCATCCTCCATAAAGCGAGCAATGTCATTGCTCTCCGGGGGAATCTGGAAATTGTTTCTTTCACTATTAAGCGTCGAGTCGATGATGCGGGACGTTGTAGAGCCTGTTCCATTGCCACGACCATTGCCGTTGGTAACGGTTGAGTGATCGTTTGTACTTTCAGGCAAGCTCAGTAGTGGCTCGAAATCATCTAAGACCGACTTCATAACTTTTCTAGAGTCAGCCTCATCAATCAATTCTTTGATCTCGTCAGCAACCAGTTCTTCGCGCTGTATCAATGCTTCGGCGACCGCGATGACGGCTTCGCTATGATTATGGAAGAGCTGTTTGACTTCCTTCATTTGAGCTTGCAAGACGGCTTCTACACGTTCTGCCATTTTAGGGATAGGCATGCCGCCGCCGCCACCCACAACTTGTGGAAATGCCAGGATGGATGATATTGTCCCATCCATGCCATAAGCACCAACGTACATAGCTGCCATTCGGGTTGCGCTTGCAAAATCAGCAGTAACGCCATTCAAGTTTACGTCAAGGAATATCTCTTCAGCAGCGCGTGAAGCAAGAGCAACCTGGATGCGAGCTTGAATATCTTCCTTGCTATTCGTGATGATCGTCTCTTTTTGACGCCAGGCTGCGAAGGCGGCTGCCCCTTCGAGATCACCATGCATATGTAATGTAACAAAAGCAGGGAAGTAGCGATCCATCAGGTAATAACAGGCAACTGTGTGCCCTGCCTCATGATAAGCGAGGCGGCGACGTTCGATAGAAGTCAGCTCACTTAACTGGCGTAGTCCAAATTCGTGCACGTCTTGTGCTTCTATGAGATCACGGTAGCTCACCTTGTCGCGGCTATCAAAGTGCGCAATAATGGTTGCTTCGTTGATTACGTGTTTGATAGCTACAGGTGTGTATTCTACCAGACGTGCTGAGAGTGCGGCGATGGAGATATTCTCCTCGTGTTGTACCTTGTTGAGGTAGTATTCAATGACCTCAGGGCGGTATTTGTCGGTTGGTGCGGCGACGTGAACTTTACGATCAAAGCGACCTGGACGTAGAAGTGCACGATCAAGTGTATCTGGAATATTGGTAGCGCCGACAGTCAGTACAGGTTGTGACTGTGTCCGTCCATGAGCGAGGCCGAGTGTGCGCATGATTTTCTTAAACCAACCAGTTTCAATGTTTGGTGGATCCATCTCCATCAGCAATTGATTGAGTGAGCCGGTGCCCCCCATTCCCATCATTCCTCCCATCATGCCCATGCCCATGCCACCACCACCACCACGAGATGCACCGATAGCATCAATCTCATCCATAAAAATAACGCAGGCTCCGTATTCTCTTGCTAATTTGCGTGCCTTCGTGTAGAGCCTTCTGATCATGAGTACATCCATGCCCATAAACATGGCTTTGAAACTGGCAGCGCTGGCATAGGCAAAGGGAACGCCAGCCTCTGTGCTCATGCATTGAGCTAGATAACTCTTTCCAGTACCAGGATCACCGGTTAACAGGAGGCCGCGAATAGGAGCACCACCAATATCTCTGAACTCTTGCACGCCTTGCAAGAGTGTGACAATACGGCGAGCCGCTTCAAGTACTTCGGGGTTGCCTTTATAGTCGTCAAATGTGACGCCGGTCTCACCTGGAAGAACCCAGTAGAGGCGTGGGCGACCCAGGAACCAGAAGAGGGCACCGAATTGTATGACGATAAACATGACTGCGAAGAGGATCTGGAAGGCATACGTGAAAATGAGACCTGGTGTAGGAGGGCTCAATTGTGGCACTATGGCAACAATAAAATACCACATAACGATACCAAGGAGGACGAGCCAGAGCCAGCGTAAGCGTACAAAGCGCCCAAACTGGTCCATACCTAGATCAATCGAGCGATCCAGGTGATTGGGTTTCTTCTTCGTGTCATCTTTTGCCATTGTTTAGCATCCTTTTGTTCGTGTACTGAAATGTTCTGCTATTGGAGTGGGGCACGAGGAGCGCCACCTACGAGTTCAATGGTAAGAATACGCCCTGAAAGTGTCGTAAAGTGCCATATCATGATGCCAGTGACATTACCACCAGGACCTTGACTCGAAATGTCTACTTCGACAAAACTATCGGTCGTGGTATCAGATTCGTTATAAGCGCCAATCGTTGTGATGGCTTTCCAGCTCACATGCCCTTGCGCCTGGCTATATTGCGAAATAAGTGTGTTGACATTTGGGGGCTGTGACATAATCATTTCTTGTTGGATGAGTGACATCTGAGTTGTATTTCCATCTCGAAGAGCATAGAGCCAATTTTTGATGTGGTCTCCATTCACATTTTTGCCCTGGAAATTATTGAATGGATCACTCCCAATGCCAAAAGGAAACACACCCGTCGTTACTTTCATCGTGGCTGAAATGCTGCCCACGAGAAGCA
>JACDAE010000588.1 GCA_013695595.1 Ktedonobacteraceae bacterium
ATCAACCAAGCGAGCGCCGTAGGCGCGAGGAAAGAGAGAATTAAATAGCCCTGTGCTCTTATACATGCGCCTGTTCGTGACAATCCGGACATAACACAATAAAATATTCAGGGTTATAGCGTGTAAGTAGATTTTTTGAGAAGTGCAGAGTATGTAATTGGAGAGCATCATAATGCTGACCACATTGCCGACAATTGTTGTTTGCCTGTTCACGCAACGTATATTTCAGCGTGTTCATCTGGCTGACATGAAAGACATCCAGACTCACATGGAAAAGCAGCCCGGCCAGTATGAGCCCTAACACCCGTGAACGCAAGCGAACGGCGAAAAATAACAATGTACCCAGTACTAACGGGTGATGGAGGAGACGTGCCAGGGGTAACTGAGGAGGATCAGCCTGCCCAAAATAGCGAACGGCGGCCCGTAAACTCAGTGTCCGATAGGTTACAGCATGCCAGAGATAATGGTCAACATCAATAAGGAGGCTGGCGGCGAACGGAATCCAGATATCTTTTTTAAGCACAGGCGCAGCCAGAAGGGCCGCCGCGGTCGAGATCTTCACATGTTCCTGTATTTGCATAACAATATCCTCAATAGGGCAAAACATTTATATCCAAGAAGCTACGCCGCTGAGTATAATGATTCCATTCCACAGTGTCAACACAAAAGAGCATTTATTACACCTTTATAGCATTATTATTCATTTGCCGTTACCTCTTAACCATATTCATCTATTTACAACCACATCTTAACCGTATCCACTTACCATTGCCAACAGTCCTGTTATATGCTAAGAACTAATAGTTCTGAGGTTCTTATTTAGGGGATTATGTAGAGGGCGGATGGCATGGCACAATTATATACCAAAGATTGGAATTCGCGATACTTCAGAGCTTGTTTGTAAGTCAAGCGAACGGCAATAATGACTCTATAACCAAACAAGAGGGAGCCTATATATGGCAACAAAAGTCGAAAATAATTTGCAGTCAAAACATATAGAGGACGGGAATGGGGGCGAAGAAGGGCGCGTGGGATGTAGTGTTGGCATTATGGCATATAATGAAGAAGCGAATATCGTACGCACATTACGTGCAGTGCTCGCCCAGGAGGGACCCTCGGTTCGCCTTGACGAGGTAATCGTTGTTGCCAGTGGGTGTACAGACCGTACCGTCCCGCTTGTAAACGGTATTGCACAACAAGAACCACGTGTCCATCTCTGTGTACAAGAAAAACGCGAAGGCAAAGCCTCCGCTATCAACCTATTTCTCAAAGAGGCAACGAGCGAGATCGCTATATTGATCGGTGCCGATGTTATCCCCGATGAGTCTGCGCTTGAGAATCTCTGTGTACCCTTCCATAATCCTGAAATTGGTATGGTTGGTGGCCGTCCGGTGCCTGTGAACGATCCAGACACCTTTATGGGCCATTCTGTTCATCTCCTCTGGCGACTTCATGACCAGGTTGCACGTGACCAGCCAAAACTGGGTGAAGTTATCGCATTCCGCAATGTTATCTCCGGAATTCCTACAAACAGTGCTGTTGATGAAATCTCTATCCAGGCGCTCATTTCTCAGCTTGGTTATAAACTACTTTATAAACCTGAATGTGTTGTTTATAATAAAGGACCAATTAACGTACGTGATTTTCTGAAGCAACGTCGCCGTATCTATGCTGGTCATCTCAAAGTACGCACACAACAAAATTATGAAGCAAGCACGATGAAGGTAAGCCCAATCGCACGTCAGCTCTTCGCTTGCCGCGACTTCACAATGGGTAGCCCGAAACAGGCCTTATGGACAGTGGGAACGGTGTCCTTAGAAGGCTATGCACGTATTCAGGGCCATTATGATTACTGGCGTAAACGCGAACATCATATCTGGCAAATGGTTGACTCGACGAAGGATCTGGAAGCTGGGCAGCGTAAAATGCGCCGTATCTGCAATGCTCAAAGTGTGATTGTGTTTCGTCTCATCCTGGAGGGCGCACTGGGAAATGATGTCCACCGTGAGCGCGAGGACCGTGAGGCGACCGAAGTTGCTCGCAAGCTGTTGCCAGAACTACGCACAAAGATTCGTAAAGAGGATAAGCTCTCAATCAATGGCCCTGGCATTATTACTGCGGTCATACGCGCCGAGCAGCAGGGAGCTGAGATCGTCGCACACCGTATCACACAAGCCGTTGAAGCCAATACTGGTATGCGCATCGGTGGACGTGAAGTGAAAGTGACGGCAGCGTATAGCTCACTCACATTTAGCTCAAAGGCCGCAGATGGCAAAATGACGGTGAGTGGTCCTCTCGTTGAGGAAAGCTAAATAGACGAATACCATATAGACCACGTAATGCCGTTTAAAAAAATTACGATGGATACTCGACACAATGGACCAAGATACCGATCACTGTAGGGAAGCCATTTAGTATTCCGTGGCAGACGGCAGGCCAATGGAGCCAGACAACAGGCCGATGAAGCATCCCACGGAATACTAAATGGCTTCCCTACAGTGATCGGTATTTTCTCACAATTCAGAGATCCAGGTTCAATTTTTGAACCACATTATGGCGTGTAACATAATACCACTTCATCAACCTTCCCATTCCTCTGAAACCCACTAAAAAGCAATTTGGTAACCCTCAGTACACTATTTATGAGACACCCATGTGCTCTTACCCGAAAAGGATTTCCTCTTGTCACTGGTTAGAACATCACCAGATCAGGCAATCCATCTGATATGCCAACGTACATCTCTACCCTGGAGGAACATCACTATGCCGAAATTAACACGACGCAGGCTCATCAGGCAGGCTTCTATTGGCGCTGGAGCCATTGGTATGCTGGCCGCTACTGCCTCCACAACAACACAACATACCAGCAAAGCTTCCGCGCACACATCTGACCTCGCAGCAGGGGAAGCTCTCGTGGTCTATGTCACCGATGCCGAAGCAGGCACCCTTACCGTCCTACATGGTGAACAGGCGACTACAGTTCACAACGCCGCCCTTGTTCAACATCTCTTATCGCTTTAGAGGTATTTTTATGTCATCACATCGTGAAGCCCCTGAGATCTCTAAGGATCCTGTGGCAGATAATACCGACGTATACGCCTTTGTCAGCCCGGACCGCCCTGACACTGTGACCTTGATCGCCAACTACATTCCTCTAGAGGGTCCAGATGGCGGTCCCAATTTCTATGAATTCGGCGATGATGTTCTCTACGACATCCATGTCGATAATGACGGCGATGGCGATGCCGATATCACATACCGGTTTCGTTTTAAAGTAGTGGTCCACAATCCTGAGACCTTTCTTTACAATACTGGCCCTATCACATCAATCAATAGCCCCAACTTTAATCGTCGCCAGTTCTACTCCGTCAGTCGGGTTGATGACGATGGGCGCGAGACGGTTCTAGGCTCAAATCTAGCCTGTCCACCCTGCAATATTGGTCCGCGCTCCACACCCAATTATGGTGAATTGGCTCACGAAGCCGTACATACACTTCATGATGGTATACAGGTCTTCGCTGGACAGCGCCTCGAAGGATTTTATGTCGACCTTGGCTCGGTTTTTGATCTTGCCGACCTGCGACCATTCCAAAATCTTCACCTGATCCCAACTGGTGCGGCTCCTGGAGTCGATTCGACCAAAGCCGTCAATGTTCACACTATTGCGATTCAGGTACCCAAACATCTCCTGATAAAACATGGCACTCACCCTAAAACGCATAAAGACCCCCACGCTGTTATTGGCGTCTATGCTTCTGCCAGTCGACGTAAAGCACGTATTCTGGCAGGGAGAGATGGCAAAATACACGAGTCCGGTCCCTGGGAACAGGTCTCGCGCCTCGGCAATCCGCTGATTAATGAAGCTCTCATCCCAATGGGTAAGAAGGATCTGTGGAACTCTCTATCGCCCAAAGACGATCATCAATTTCTCAAATATATCCAACACCCTGAACTGGCAAAATTGTTGCCGATCCTTTATCCAGGCAGATTTCCACACCTGGCTGCCTACAAAGCTCCACGTGCTGACCTGGCCGCGATTCTGATGACCGGTATTCCCTGGGGCATCATCCCTAATTTCCAGAACTACACAGGCAAGACGCCAGCTGACATGCTGCGCTTGAATATCAGCGTCTCGCCCGCGAAGCATCCCAATCTGCTCGGTATTCTAGGCGGTGACCTGGCCGGCTTTCCAAATGGACGTCGTGTTTTTGACGATGTTTTCACCATAGAGCTACGTGCAATTGCCGGAGTTACTATTCCCCTGGTCGATCATGGCTACACGCCTGATGGCGCGGCAGGCGTGGTTACAGATGGCCTGACACCCAATCTTCACACACGCTATATGACACAATTTCCTTATCTAGGCCTGCCAAAGAGTGGCTTCGCCGTTCCTGCCGCATAACGGGTATGGGAAGGAGAAACAGAAAATGCCTGAGCAATCTGCCGGACGCATCCACAGTGGACATGCCGTACTTGATATCGGGGATGATATTGGAGCACTGATCATCCACACGAGGCGTGAGCTATGCGGTCGACCGATCGATGTTAGCCCGAAAGGGTGCATATGGCAACGCATACATACCAATGTCCTGGAACGTCGTACTAATGGTCATCCAGTGTTTGCGGCACTTTTTCTTTCCTTGCCAGCCGAAGACTACATCATCTGGGGCGATAGCTCACGAGCAGTGGGGGAGATCACCATCACAGGTGGGCAGGTGGCCGAGATCAATTGGCGTCACCTGCTCCCCGAAGTACTTTTCTCCTCGCTCGCTCCTATCGCTCCATCTTCGCAATTGTCAGACCTCCTCCCACCACGCTATCGTAACGGCCTGGAGGTCTGCGCAACTCCCATGGGCACAGCTCCCATGCGCTACAATGAGGTAGGACAGGTGGAGTGGGATCAGATGTGGACCGACTTCTGCGATCTGGCTCTAGCAGGCGGCCCTCCCCATCGTGGTACATTGTTGGAACCCGTCTCCCGCGAAGAGGTTCTGGCACATCAGGAAGCATATGAACACGTTATTGCTGAAATCAAGCGCGGCCTGGAGATGGTTACTGGCCTGCCAGTAATAACAGACAAGCAGGTTGGATGGATTGGCCTACAATGCACTGATGAAGAGATGGCACTCTGGCTCTTACGTGCCATTATAGTGGAAAATGTCTGTATTCGACGCGAGAAAAACGTGTTGTGGCTGCCTGCTGGACCAGCATTTCAGCTCGAAAAAGAGATCAAGAATGTCATTACCGTTGTTGCAAAGACATATCACTATTGGACGGAACATGCCCGCGTATAAAACAGCGGGCATGTTATCAACTAACGATAATAACAGGGCACGTTAATATCATAGAAAGTTGCTTCGAGGTATTCCAGCAACAGGGCAAAATTCAGAATATCGATATCATTTTTCAATGGCTTCGAAGGATCTGAGCCACCATTCAAGCTTTTAATAAATGGCATGACATCCTTGACGATCTCCGCCTGTGGGATTGGCTTGTCGAACGATCCATTGGTGCTCAAAGGCTTGCCAATCAATGAGTTCAAATAACCCGCATGCCGCGCCTCAATCGTGAGGATCGATCCAGCCGCCGCCAGGTACCCTTTATCAACAATAGCCGGAGCTGCCAATAAGTATGCCCCTACACCAACGTTCTCAAAAACCTGAGCAAGGTTGACAAAATTTGCACGCGACGACTGCTTTAGCTCCTTAAAAGTTGGTTTGGGACGAGCAGCTTTGCCAAGGGCAGTCTTTAGAAAAGAAACATGGGTATCTTCGTCTTTTCTTATCTCATTAAATGCAGCCTCCGCACTCAATCCGTGTGCAGAAAGCGTTGCAGCACTGGCTGTCTGCGTGACCAACAAGGCGGCAGCGGGAGCAATAACAGCCGCACTCGCCACCGAACGCGTCAGGAATGACCGACGCGATGCAACACCTTGCAAGAAACGGTCTTTAGGAGAAACTTCCTGGCCTTCTTCAAATACTTCAAATTGATCTGCCATTGTTGTGAACCTCCAATACTAAAAACAAACACGCTACGATAATCCTATCTGGAAATCGCTCTATAGCAGCTACAAAGCTACTACATTTTCCCAGTGCGCGCACCCTCATCATGACGTACATACATACACTCGTACGTACGTATACGCATTTAGAGAATTTTGTATACATAGAAGGTTGATAATAGATGCTATCTATCCATCACCGGCTTCTATCTATGATATACGCCTTCCAGCATATTTGGATTACTGTTTGCGACACAATAAATAAATTTAGCTCAATGTAGCTATGCAAACCTGAAGGTATGATTTGAGTCAGAGCCTTTGCTTGCGAGAGGCTCAGCGCAGAAATAATGCTAAACGTATATAATAGAAACCATACCAAACATTCGGAGATTACTACCCATCTGTTCTCTCCGACATAGCTCCACAATAGCTTTTCTACATAATCGAACGAGGAGGCTAATCATTGAGTGTTTACAATAATGCATGGATCGACGATACGCTCTTTCACGAAGATGTCAATTACCTTGAAAACCTCTGGCAACGTCTACCAGTTGGAGATATCGACCTGCCACTTATTGATCTAGGCGACAAAACTGCTGATGCACTCGTATTTGTGCCTATTCTTGAGAACCTCGAATTTGTTTATATACGCCAGATGCGCAGTCTCAGTGCATCGCGCCGCGTCATCCTTTATCGACGGCACGAAAACCGCCAGAGAGCGGTAGGACTTGTAGAACGTGCAGAGGAATTACGCACGGTGCTTGATAGCCTGGAACTAAAACAGGTCGACCTGGCAGGTCACGGCGATGCTGCAATGGTGCTTTTCGAGTTCGCATTACGGTATCCGGAACGCTGTCGTTCTCTTATCATTATTGCGCAAGGTGCCAGCTACCAGATTCCACCACACCCCTTTATCTGGTTATTGCATGACCTCTTTCTACGTCTGCCCGTGGAACATATACTACCAGCCTCATTTTTGCGGCGTACCGTTATTAACTATATCGTCACCCATGCACAAGATAATGTCAGTACACCGGCTTTACCGCGCCACCTCATCGAAGAACAATTCGCAAAGATTCAGCAATGGCCTTCCATCTATAAATTCTCGGTTCTGCCTATCATCCACTATTTCGACATCCGAGCACGTTTGCAGCAACTTACGATGCCCATTTTACTCATAAATCGTACAGACGATCCCCTCTCACCAGAGGCTGGAACACATTGGTTGGCCGAACAATTACCCAACTGTGCTGCCTACTCCGTCATCTCTGGTAGAGAACGTTTCTTTTTGTATTCACGTGCTAAAGAGGTAACGCCATTGCTTGAACGTTTCTTACAGACAGAGCATGCCCGCAACCGTCTGGCAGCAGTTAATAGCACAGGAGAACTTGATGAATGATGTAGCACGCCCCCCATTGCCAGATGTTGTCATTACTGGCATCGGCATTATAGCGCCCAATGGGATCGGCAAAAAGGCATTCTGGCAGGCTTGCACCACGGGCATCTCTGGCATCAAGCAGATCTCACACTTTGATGCTGGCTCCCTGCCCGTCAGAATCGCTGGCGAAGTAACTGACTTTGATCCTATGCTGTCGGGACTCACAGAATATGAGGCGACGCATCTGGATCGTGGCACTCAGTTCGCTCTTGCTGCTTCTCACCTCGCTCTGCAAGATGCGGCACTCGGCGATACGCTCAGTGAAGAGGAACGTGAACGAACTGGCGTCTATATGGGCACAGCAATGTCCTGTGTGGAGGAGGGGGAGCGCATGTGGCAGCAAGTAACGGATAATGGCACAAGCTCTTACACGTCGATGAACTTCGATTATGTTCCCACTAACCTGCTCATGACGCATGCCAGTGCGGCCTGCACTGCCGCTCATTTTCAACTGCATGGTCCTAATATGGTTATAGCAACTGGCTGCTCAGCAGGTGCCGACGCCATCGGGCAGGCTTTCTGGGCCATTCAAGAGGGGCGTAGTGATCGTATGCTGGCTGGTGGTTGCGACTCCGCAATCAGTCCTATTGGTCTGAACGTCTTCCACGTCATGGGTGCCTTAAGCACAAACTTCAACGCTGAACCGCAACGCGCATCAAGACCCTACGACCAGAAGCGTGATGGCTTTGTCATGGCAGAAGGGGCTGCCGTCATCTTGCTGGAGAGGCGCGACCTGGCTCTGGCACGTGGCGCACACATCTATGCCGACATCCTGGCTTTCTCTTCCAACAGCAATGCGTATCATATGACGAGCTTACCACCGGATGGTTCACCTTTACAGCAGCTACTCACACAAACGCTCGCCGATGCAGGTATTACCCATCAGCAGCTAGGGTACATCAACTCTCATGGGAGTTCCACCCCCTCTAACGATTCAGCGGAGACGGCTGCTTACAAAACAGTCTTCGGGGCACAGGCTTATCATATTCCCATTAGCGCCACGAAATCGCTTATCGGGCATACTCAAGGTGCAGCAAGCGCGATTGAAACGGCTGTTACAGCCCTCGTACTGGAACACCAGCTTATTCCTCCCACGCTTAACCTTGAGCACAACGATCCTCTCTGCGATCTTGACTACGTACCCAATAGTGCACGCCCAGCTTCTGTTGATGTAGCGCTCACCCATTCAAGCGGCTTCGGTGGCGTCAATAGTGCCCTCGTTCTCGCACGACCTCAATGGATAAAACAGTATGGAAGCTAGTAACAGACGCCGTGTGGTTATTACAGGACTTGGAGTAGTAGCACCGAATGGGATCGGCAAAGATGCATTCTGGCAAGCAACTATCAAGGGGCACTCCGGCATAAAGCTGTTACGCGACACTACCGGACAAGAAAGGGCTGTGGGAGCCATCTCCGACTTCATTACCGAGGAGCATATCGAGCGCAAGCTGGCAAACCGCACCGATCGGATGACTCACTTCACCCTCAGCGCTATAGAGGAAGCACTGCAAGACGCCCAACTCCTTCTGGAGCAAGAGGACCCCCGGCGCATTGGTGCCGTCATCGCCAACACAATGGGCGGCGTCGGCTTCGTGCTTAAACAGATGCAAACATTCTATACAAAAGGACCTCGCTTCGTCAGCGCTTATACCGCGATTGCCTGGCTCAGCGTTGCTAACGTCGGGCAGACAGCTATTCGCTATAACATTCAGGGTTATTGCAAGACACCTGTTAACGATAGCATAGGTGGCCTGGATGCAATGGGCATGGCATATACAGCCATTCAGCGTGGTGTGGCCGACGTGATTTTCGCAGGCGGGAGCGAAGCGTGTCTCTATCCCTTCTTCCTGCAAATACTCTCCCATCAGGGCCGCAGTACATCCGATAATGACCTGCAAGCATATCGTCCATTCGATACAAGAGCAAAGGGATTGCTAATGGCGGAAGGCGCTGGCATCTGTATTCTAGAAGAGTATGAGCATGCAAGGCGAAGAAATGCGCCTATTTACGGCGAGATTATCGGGTATGGACAGACCAATGATGCAAGCATGCTTCAGCCGCCAGCAGCCGACGGCAGGCACTATGCCAGGGCCATACGTCTGGCGATGCAGGAAGGCCAGCTTCAGCCCGAAAATATTGCCTATTTCAGCCTCGACGGACGCGCCTTACCGGAAGCGGACCTGGGTGAGGCCACCGCTTTGCGCCTTAATGATCTCGTAAATGTTCCAGTCAGTGTTCCACGGACAACGATTGGACATAGTTATGCCGCTGCAGGTGCAATCGATACGATCACCGCACTATTGGCGCTCAAGCATGGCATGATCCCTCCAACGATCAACTGTGAGCAACTGGACCCTCGCTACGAACTGGATATGGTGCGCGGTGGGGCACGAGTAATGCATGTGGGAAATGCTATTGAGTGCCCGGCTGTACTCGTTGGGGGGCGTGGACTGGGCGGAGCGAATGTCGTATTGGCTCTTAAAAAAGGTGAACGAAGAGATAGCTGGAACCCTGGTCGCATCAATGATCAATCGTTTGATGCTATAGCTGGTAGAGAGTAGCTCCTATATCATGAGAACTAACATCTTCATGCTTGTTTTTATAGTAACAAATCTCTTTTTATAGGTTATAATAATATTAATGAGGCTCCTATGAGAGCATCTTCAGCAAACGTGGTTAGGGCAGGGTAGGCAATAAATAAAAGGGAGCAGTAGGAAGCACATGGATGATCACCAACTAGAAATTTTGCTGGATGATCTCGAATCGGATCGTGTGGAGCGTAAATCATCGATTGCTGATGGAGATAAAATTGCAGAGGCTATTTGTGCATTTGCTAACGATTTACCTAACTATCAGCAATCAGGAATACTCTTTATTGGTGTACACGATAATGGAACTTGTGCCCATCTTACTATTGATGACCGACTTCTCCTTACACTTTCTGACTATCGATCAAACGGAAAGATGTTACCTTTTCCTATGATGGTTGTACAAAAGCGTGTAATTAAGGGATGTGAACTCGCCATTATTATTGTGGAACCATCAGATGCTCCTCCAGTCCGCTTTAGAGGACGTACCTGGATACGTGTAGGCCCAAGACGAGCTGTTGCAACGCAAGAAGAAGAGCGCCGTTTAACTGAAAAAAGGCGATCTCGCGACTTGCCATTCGATATCCAGCCTGTACAATTAGCAACTATCAACGACCTTGATATGGTTCTTTTTCAGCGCGTTTATCTACCTTCGGCTCTACCACCAGACATCATCGAACAAAACCATCGCACGCTTGAGCAGCAACTTTCATCCATGCGCTTTACAAGTGTGGGGAATACCCTCTATCCAACCATACTTGGCATTCTGGTCCTTGGTAATGACCCAAGGCAATTTATTCCAGGATCTTACATCCAGTTTCTTCGTATTGATGGCACAGAGCTTACCGATCCTATCAAAGATCAGAAAGAGATAGATGGACCATTCCCAGAACAACTTCGACTTTTAGATGAGATCCTTGAAACAAATATATCCATTGCAACTGACATTTCAACACAGGCAAAAGAGATACGTCATCCTGACTACCCAATAGTAGCTCTACAACAATTAGCTCGCAATGCAATATTGCATCGTACATATGAAGGAACATATGCGCCCGTACGTATCTACTGGTTTTCTGATCGAGTCGAGATACAGAATCCTGGTGGCCCTTTTGGGCAAGTGAACGAGAGAAATTTTGGTACACCAGGAATAACAGATTATCGCAATCCGCATATTGCCGAAGCGATGAAAAATCTCGGTTATGTCCAACGTTTCGGTATAGGTATTTCGCTTGCACGTAAAGAATTAGAAAAGAATGGCAATCCCCCGCCAGAGTTTAAGGCTGAAGATGCCCATGTGCTCGTGACATTAAGGAGAAAAACATGAGTATCCCTGTTATAGCCTTTTTTAATAACAAAGGAGGAGTTGGTAAAACCTCCCTTGTTTATCACCTGGCATGGATGTATGCCGATCTAGGTTTACACGTTGTTGCTGCTGATCTGGACCCCCAGGCAAACCTCACTTCCGCGTTCCTCGAAGAGGAGCGTCTGGAACAATTATGGCCCGACGGAAATCATCCGGACACCATCTTTGGTTGCTTACAACCCCTTCAAGAAGGAACCGGTGACATAGCAGAACCTCATGTAGAAAATATCAGCGATATTCAGCCTTCACTTTTTGGTGAAGCTATTGGTCTTCTTGTTGGAGATCTCCTGCTCTCCAGCTTCGAAGATGATCTCTCAGATATGTGGCCGCGTTGTCTTGATGGTGATCCAAGAGCATTCCGCGTTATCTCTGCATTCTGGCGCATCATGCAAAAAGCAGCAGAGACCCAAAAAGCTGATATCATTCTAATGGATCTTGGTCCTAATCTAGGCGCTATCAATCGCGCGGCTCTCATCGCCGCAGATTATGTCGTTGTTCCTCTTTCACCCGATTTATTTTCTTTACAAGGTTTGCGTAATCTCGGTCCTACATTAAGAAAATGGCGTGATGGTTGGCAAAAGCGGCTAAATGCATGGCAAAGCCGTGATGTAATAGGTTCCACAGTAAATTTACAGCTCCCTGCGGGCACAATGCAACCAGCAGGGTAT
>JACDAE010000608.1 GCA_013695595.1 Ktedonobacteraceae bacterium
GTCGGCTCTTACCGGGAGTGAGCAATATGATCAGCAGTGGAGCCGTTCCTAACAAGCAAAGGCTTGCAACAACCCCGAAACGATCGGCCACAAATCCTGTCACATATGGCAAAACGACCTCAAAAGGTGTTCCAAGGCTGGCAACCGCCCTCACCGTCCCTGATCGCCCCGGAAAACGCTTGTATGCCTCTGCTGTAGCAATTGGATATAATCCTGCCACACTCACTCCAAGCAGGAAGAGCATCACCCCGGCCCATATGGCTGAGCGTAATGTGAGAAAGCCAACCATACTGGCGATGACAAACAACGCTAAACACATAAGCAATCGTTCTGGCGAGAGGCGCTGCAAAAGGACGCGGTCGATCACAAAAAGACCCAGAAATCCTCCGATCATATGGATGGCAATAAGGATACCGATTGTGCTTGTATTTACAGAGAGTACATCCCGTAAATAGAAAGTCGCATAGACAATAAAAATTTCATCTACCATTGTTGGCAGGAGTGAGAGGATGGTCCAACGTATTAGTTTCGTATCACGAAGCGCCTCACGAAACCCATCGAGTAGCCGAACGGATGGTGCATCTTCCCCTTCTTCATCGTCGTTTTGAGCCGTGCGTGGAAAGCGTTGTACGCCAAGAATGCATGCCATAGTAAGACACGCAATGCAGGCGATCCAACACAAGCGGGACCAGCCACCTTCTTGAATAATAATAAGGGAAACAAGAATTGGCCCTAGCAGATCACCGATGCTGGCCATGATCGTCCAGCGCGTCATGGTGCGAGCACTTTCCTGCGGATTTTGATCGATTAGTGCCGCCTCCGATAAACCCACCGCAGCGCTGATCGATACATAGATCAAAGCGAACGCACCGAGCAGGAGTACAAAATTATGGATACTCGCCAGTGCAAAACCAACTCCCAGGAGCACCAATCCACCCAGAATCCAGTAACGTTTGGCATAACGATCACTCAACAGATTAATAAATGGGTCAAGTACCAGGGCGGCAAGGGCACCAGCGCCAAAGAGCAAGCCAACTTGCGTATAGTCAAGCCCCAGTTGCTTGTTTGCCAGTGGCAGCCCGATGGAAAGAAAACCAGAGACCATCTCATCCAGCAGGGGAGTGCTGAATAACGTGAGACGTAATAGCGAGGTAGCCTGCAATCTTGCAGTAATAAGACGGTATAACATGAAAAGAACAATCCTCTCTTCGTAGTACTCTGTCAACGTTCATGGCATGGTTTTTTCTGTAGGGGTGCCATTTATAATCCCGTGTGGGCGCGCAATAACGTTTGACAGAGCAGCAGTAAAATGACAATAATCAGGAAAGTGTCATTATGCAGAGAGGAGGCGCACGAATATTCTGGACAATTGGAGAGGTGCTTGTCCAGCAAGGGAACGTCTTATGAGAAGACGGATATGTGTTTTAGCAAGGACTACGTGTATTCAAGGAAACCTCGTGTCAGGGCAGCTTGGATGCCTGGATGAGTTGTATTTACTGCATGTAGTATACTGTGGAAATATACCATTGTCCAGTCAGAAGGAGTCGCCCATGCTCGACCTGAATGGTATCCCGGTTGTCGATAACCATTGCCATCCCATGCTTCTACAGCAAAACATGGATGCGTTACAGTTTCGTAGTTATTTTAGCGAGGCAACACATGCCAGCTTTGCACTTAAGCATGTGCCCAATAGCGTCTATTATCTCTGGCTGCTACGCCAACTCGCCAATATCTATGGGACTGGACGGGCTGAAGATGCCATCATTGCAGCCCGCAATAGCCAGGATTCCGAGAGCCTGCTCCGTAGCCTCATTCAATCCGCCAATATCGACACTCTTATTCTTGATGTTGGTCATCCATCCCCCGATGAATGTTATACACCTGAGCAGACCAGCAGTATTGGACGATGCCGTACCGCTAAAATGTTGCGTCTCGAACTGCTTATGCAGCGCCTGATCGTTGAGTATGCTGACTTTGATGAGGTGGTCGAGCGCTTCTCCGCCGAGGTGGAACACAGCCGGAAGAATGGCTATTGCGCCCTGAAAAGCATTGTAGCGTATCGCACTGGCTTACGTATCGCTGAATGGACGAAAGATCAGGCCGTGAGAGCGTTTGGAGAAGCCCGTGCAGAGGCAGTAGAGAAGGGTCAATTGCGTATTGCCCACAAACCATTGCTCGATTACCTTCTACATGTGGCATTCGCTATCGCTGCCGAACGTGGTCTACCCATCCAGTTTCATACAGGGTATGGCGATGGTGACCTTGATATGCGCCTGGCTAACCCCTTGCACCTGCGCGACGTATTAGAGCGACCAGACTATCAGACGATGCAGATCATTCTTCTCCATGAGAGCTATCCTTATTGTCAATCTGGTGCCTATCTGGCGGCAATCTATCCGCATGTGTACTTTGACCTTTCGTACACGATCCCTTTTATCGACAAGTTAGAGATGCTTGCTTTCACGCGTCAGGCACTGAGTATAGCGCCTGCGAGTAAATTACTGTATAGTTCAGATGGCATCTATGTACCGGAGATGCACTGGGCCGGTGCTATACGTGGCCGCAAAATTCTGGCACAAGTCTTGCAGGAGATGATTAGCGCCGACGAACTCGATGAGCAACAGGCTTATCGGTTGGCGCAGCAGATTTTGCATGATACTGCGTATTCAGTGTATGGACTTTAAAGAAAATGCTGAAATCTAACTGCACAAAAGATAGTATGATATGTTGGGAGGTCTCGTTATGGCATCCAATCTGCCGGGAAACCTGGCGCTGTTTCGTATAGGCGTGAATGCCCTCATTTTCGACGAAGAACGTATTCTGCTGGCGCATCGTCGTGATATCGATTGGTGGAATCTTCCCGGTGGAGGAATGGAACTGGACGAAACGGTTGAAGAAGCAACCTGTCGTGAAGTGCTCGAAGAAACAGGTTTAGAGGTCGTTGTCGATTCTCTGGTAGGCGTCTATTCCAAGCCTCAGAAGCGGGAGATCGTGCTCACCTTCCGTTGTCATGCTATTGGAGGCGAACTCACAGCAACTGAAGAATCGCGTGCCTGTGCTTACTTTGCTCCCGATGCTCTGCCACTAAACACTCTGCCTAAGCACCGACAGCGTGTAGAAGATGCCATGCTCGATGAGCCGCACGCAATTATACGCTCACAACTCAATAGTTCAGAGATTGATCAACAACTCCCACCAGGCATCCGAGGATAGCAATGGGTTTATGCATCGTACCTGTAACACTATTGTGATTGTGGTGACAATATTAATATAACATCCATTTCCGACACAGGTGCCGTTTGCAAACCCGCATTGTTCCATCCATTTCCGACGCGGGTGTAGGGGTGCCCTTTAGAAGCCCGCGTTGTTCGAGACGAAAGGATTATTTTATGGCGATACAACAATATGATGCGATTATTATTGGTGCAGGTCAGTCTGGCGGCCCTCTCTCCACTGCCTTTGCTAAAGCTGGTTGGAAAACGGCCATCATCGAACGTGAGCATATAGGTGGTACCTGCATTAACGAAGGATGTACTCCTACAAAAACGATGGTTGCCAGTGCTCGTGTTGCATACCTTGCCAGACGTGCTGCTGACTACGGGGTACAGACCGGTCCCATCAGTGTAGACATGACCGTCGTACGCAAACGTAAACGCGACATCGTTGATAGTTTTCGTGGGGGGAGTGAGAGTCGCATCAAAAATACTGAGGGCCTGGACCTTTTCATGGGCGAAGCCTCCTTCACCGGCTCCAAGACGCTAGAAGTTCACCTCAATACAGGAGGAGTGCTACAATTGGGTGCCGAAACGATCTGTATCAATACAGGGGAGCGCCCATCTACTCCACGTTTAGAGGGGATCGAGAATGTGCCCTGGCTCAACTCCACCACGATTATGGAACTGGACAGTGTACCGGAACACCTGCTTGTGTTAGGTGGAGGATATGTTGGATTAGAATTTGGGCAGATGTTTCGTCGTTTTGGCAGTCAGGTCACGATCATACAACGCAGTGCACAGCTCCTTGCACGCGAAGATAAAGATGTAGCGGAAGCAGTTGCTGATATTCTGCGCGAAGATGGCATCGAAGTGCTTCTAAAGACAGCAGCCACACGTGTTACCCGTACCCCTGATGGGAAGATCGAATTGATGGTGAGCACGTCAGAAGGAGAACGCGTTCTGAGTGGGTCCCATATACTCGTAGCAGCAGGACGAACTCCCAACACACACAAGCTCAATCTATCTGCTACAGGCGTGGAAGTAGATAAGCGTGGTTATATTCGTGCCAATGATCTTCTGGAGACCAGTGCTTCTGGTATCTATGCTCTGGGAGATGTAAAAGGGCCACCTGCATTTACTCATATCTCTTACGATGATTTCCGTATCTTACGTACAAATCTCATCGAAAAAGGGCATGCAACCATCAAAGATCGTCTGGTTCCCTACACCGTCTTCATCGATCCTCAGCTTGGTCGTATTGGACTCACTGAGGCTGAAGCGCATCAGCAAGGCAAAAATATCAAAATTGCGAAGATGCCGATGAATTATGTTGCCCGTGCGCTGGAAGTCGATGAAACGCGTGGCCTCATGAAAGTAATTGTGGACGCCGATACAAAGCAACTGCTCGGCGCGGCCATCCTGGGCCTTGAAGGTGGCGAGATTATGTCAATGTTAGAGATTGCGATGATGGGAAAGTTACCCTACACTGTGTTGCAGGAGGCAATCTTTGCGCATCCAACGCTGGCGGAGTCGTTGAATAATCTGTTCGGTTACCTTAAATAGGGTGCCCCAAACCATCGCTCCAAATCTCCGCGATTGCCCAGACATGGCAGGGGCGTTGATAGCTTACATCAACGCCCCTGTTTTTTTGTATCATATAAATACAAATGTATCTATTAAGATCTCACTGCTAGCTGGCGGTCATTGCCTGGAAGGCGGTGATGCTGGCTGAAGTTGATCCAAGAACCTGGATACGTAATCCACACTGACCGCTAGTCAGGGCCGTACTTGTGGTTGTGGCGGTCCACGTTGTCGGTTCAGGTGCTGTGGTGGCCCAGGCTTTTGCTGAAAGGGTTGTACCCACAATGCGGAAGCGCAGGCTGTAGGCAGTATTGGCCGTGGCCGCAAAAGCTGCCTGCGTCAGTGTTGTGGCTGTACCGTTCACTTTTGCCTGAATGACAAGGCTGGTGCCACTGATGTAGGCTTTATACCAGTTATTGGCATCCTTCCAGCGTAGCACCGCTCCAAGGTTGTTATTGGTGAAGCTACTCATAGAACCAGTAAAGAGTACTTCGGCATCAGTTGCACTCGGTCCAAGTACTGCGTTGGATGGTCCAGTACCATTAGCAATCTGTCCAACGTTGTTATGGATCGAGAACGCTGCCTGAGTATTGGCGTCGCCACCCCATGTTTGCCCGTCGGATGCCTTGCCCCATAAGTTCTGGTTGGCACGCATGAAGGTATCTTGTGCCAGCGTTGTGCCAGGACCCGGAGTAGGTGTCACGGTCACAGTCGGAGTAGGTGTGACCGTCGTTGTCGCTGTAGCCGTCGGTGTTGGTCCTGTCGTAGCTGTTGGCGAAGGAACAGCCGTCGGTGTAGATGTTCCTATTGGTGTCGCCGTAGGTAATCCTGGCGTGATTGGTGTTGGGAGTGCCGTTGATGCTGGTACACCAACGTACCCCATGCCTTGACGCGTGGTTGTGAAGATGGGGTGGCCGTTCTGCCAATCGACCTCCAGGAATTTGCGTGTGTTATTGACGCTATCAAGATGGTACGCAACTGTGCGTGTGGTGGTGTCGATGATATCCCCTGAGTCTCCAACGACTACGTAGCGTCCATCTCCAATATGGAGCAACCAGCCTTCTTTAGTGCAGTCATAGAGGCAGGGTATTTCTGATCCAGTCATGGGCTGGCTTAATTTAATATTTGCTACCTGTGTGGGTGCGGTCGCTGGCAGCCCACTGATATTAAAGACATGCACATAACTGTTTGGAGTATCAATGAGATAGAGTTCTTTTTCGTCGGGTGAAATGGTAATCCCATGGGCCGAAGTCGATCCTGCTGGTGCCGTGAAGCCACTGACGGGCACGGTGTAGAGGATCTTTGAGCTGTTCAAGTCGCTTACCTGGAAACCAAGTAGGCCTGTGTGGGTAGTAAAGACCAGCGACTCAGAGCCATTAATGGTGAAAGGACGGACGCCGCCAGCCATCTTTGTGATAGATGAGGTGACTTTATTTGTGGTCGGATCGGCGGTGAAGAAAGTGCTGTTGTTTAATCCGCCGAGATAGACATGTTTGCCCGTGTAGCCCACAATCGTATTGTGAGCGGCATCGCCATTGATCGTGAAAATGGTCCCTCGTCTGGTTCCGTCGCTGGTATTGATAACACTCCAGGTGCCATCATAGGCGGCCTCACCGTTGGGCATGTAGATAGTTTTCCCATCGGGTGAGAGTGCGCCACTATCGATACCTACTGAGTAATTTTGTGTCCAGACTATTTTGTTATTAATAAGATCATATTTGAGCAGCGAGCCAGTGCCATGGATACCACCGTCTCCATGATAGCTTAAATAGAGAGAGCCAGAGGCCGGGTCAGCGATAATACCTCTTCCACCATCTGTCCCTGGAAACGGAATTTGTTGCACGAGCTGGAAATTATTGTCCATATCATAAACATCTAATGTATGATCTGGAAACACATAGAAGTAGTGGTGAATCGCACTATCTGCACGTGCTGACGTCATCCCTTTGACGAGGAAGAAGAGTGGCGTTATGCAAATAATTACAAGCAGTGCCAGGATATACGATTTTCGCGGACTACGAAATCTGGAACGATTGGTTTTTTCAGGTTCCTTCTGTAAAGACATCGTCTCTAAATCTCCTTGTTTATAGTGAAACATTGTAATGGTGCCACACTACGTGATCCTCAACATAGGTAATCAGGTTAACTTATGTAAATAACGTGTGGATTTTTCGCTTTCTAATACAAATCTACAGAATTTAGATATGTTGCATCTATAACCTACTAGAAGAAGGAAGATATTGGAGTGATGAAACGGTTAAGATACGAGTATGAATATGTGAATTCAGGTTGATAGACGTTAACTGATCATAACTGTTTTTGCAATTGAGCTGCCCCTTTGTAAGCAGATAACGCAATGGAACTGGTTAGAGAAGTTCGTCTCGGAGTGCATCTTGCATGGCTCGCTCGACTTCCATTGAGAAAAGTTTGTGAAGCTCTTTTGCCCATGTCTCATCCCATAAGCCCTGCTCGACCAGATGATGCTTGCAGCGTCTAAGTGGATCATTGCTATCGTCTTCGTCTTGTTGCGCCTGGAGAAGAGGAGGGGCGAAGCGTGTGACTGTCATTTCTAGCAGCACCGGTCCCTGGCCTGAGCGTGTATGTTGTGTTGCTTGTTGCATTGCTGTATAAACGGTTACGATATCGCAACCATCTATACGTTGATGGGTTAACCCTGGTGGAAGTTCTATGCTCTGCATGTGAGATGGATGGGTGGTCTCCGCGGTGCAATCTTGCTCACAAATAAAAATAACGGGCAATTGATGGTGTGCGGCAAAACGGATCCCTTCCAAGAAATCAGCTTCAGCCGTGGTATCATCGCTGCAATAAGCAACGGTAACTATCGGGGCTTTACGCAGTTTGCAAGCAAAGGCAATCCCGGCCGCATGGAGAATCTGGGTCGCGGTCGGCGCGGGGACGGTCACAGTATTATGTTTGTGATATCCCCAATGTGGTATTGTCTGTAATTTCTGTTCGTCTTCTGGCCTCAATTTGGGGCAATGTATTTGCAGGTAGTTCCGGAAAACTTCGTAGGGAGTCATCCCAATAGTAAGCATAACACCCAGATCACGGTAGTAGGGGAGTGTAAAGTCTTTTCCTACTTCAATGCAGACAGCACTTCCAACCTGAGCGGCTTCGTGACCTCTACAACTGGCGACAAAATCGATGTGTCCCTGCGCATGCATTCTCCACGCATAGTCATCAACGATGCGCGTTAAAAGCATGCGAGCATAAAGGTCTTTGATCTGGGTGGCAGATGGAGCATTGACCGTCATCTGCTTGTACATTCCATACTACCGCTTTCACTTTTTCGTAGTGCCTACCAATGTTCAGCACATTCTATCAATTCGTTCTTTGAAGCCGAAATTATTATACTCTCTGAAAAGAAAGAGAAGCAATAAATGGGTCGAAAATAAACGTCTATCTTCAGCGAGGAAAGTATACCTCTCAAACCTGAAGAGGTCAAATAGAAATGCATTAAGGACTACTCCTGCAACTTTCCATGCTTTGGGACGTAACATACAATGCGAACCCCTTTTAAACCTTTTACGACTCGAAAAAATCTAGATCATTCCATTATCGGGAGGAAATGCGTATGTTTAACCTGCTGCCTTTCTTATTGAGCCTGTTGTTCTCCAGTCGCACGGGCCTTGCAGCTTTTGCAACTATCTTCTGGATCTGGGTGCTCGTCGACTGTCTAACGAAAGAACCATCTGAAGGCAATGATAAGGTTGCCTGGATCCTCTTTATCCTCTTTGTGCCATTGGTTGGCGCTCTCATCTACTTCTTCGTGAGACGACCGGAACGCGTCAAAGTCGTGGGCCACTAAGCGGAGAGATCACCTCTCATTTTCCATTTTTTCGCGGAGAGGTGATCTCCTTTTAAATTGATTGGTTTGTACTCCTTTTGGTTTCGACATTGCTTTTAGCAGGGAACAATTTTATAATGGGACGGTATACTTTGTTTGCAACATATCATCTGGACTTATTGATATATTCCGTCTACAATGTCGAAAACCGTTATTGGAGGATATTAGTCGATGACAGTAAATACAAGAGCTACGGAAGCCGGATCTTCAGCAGCGTCGCTGGATGTCATTGCGCTCTACCGTACCATGGTGACGGCTAGAGTTACAAATGATTTACTAAAAACTCGCAAGACCCAGGGACGCTTCCCTTTTTATATCGGTTGTGCCGGTCATGAAAGTATGGCTGCCGTGGTGGCTGCATTGAATGAGGATGACTGGCTCGCCCTCTATTATCGCGACCTTGCCGCCTGGTTTCAGCGTACAGGCGACCTCTACGGTCCGTTGCGCGAGGCATATTCACGGACGACTGGACCCATGAGTGCTGGTCGTAACATGCCTTCACACTATGCAAGCAAGCAGCATCGTATCCTGCCAGGTTTTAGCGAGGTTGCGGGACTCTGCTCATTTGCAGGTGGTTTCGGTTTTTCTATTAAACAGCACCAGGGGTCAGAATTGATTCTGTGCTCCACTGGTGATGGTGGTTCGGCAACGAACGATTTCAGCGTATTGTTACGTCAATCCTCCGTGCATCATCTCCCCGTATTGCTGGTGGTTGAGGATAATGGTTGGGCTATCACGGCTCCTTCTTCAGTCCAATGGAATGGTTCACTTATAGAGTGGGCCAGGGGAAGTGGTGTTTATGCCGAAGAGGTCGATGGTTCGGATGTGATGCAGACGTATGAAGCCACACTCCGTCTCACGCAACATATTCGCTCAGGACAGGGACCCGCGTTATTGCACCTGCGCCTGGGTCTGCTGGATGCGCACTCTAGCAGTACCGATATTCGTTCCTATCGCAAAAAGGATGAGATCGAATTTACTTCCGCTACGAAAGATCCCGTCAAGAATTTTGGGCGGTGGCTCGTAGAGCAGGGTCGTTTGCAGACGGACGACATCGAAGCTATTCGTAAGGAGATACGCAAGGAACTGGAGCGCATTGAGCAAGAGGTGCTCCTGGAGCCAGAGCCTACTGCGGATCGCATCATGGAGCAACTGCTGTATGTCCCACAATGGCACGAAAATATTCCACGTGGCGAAAAACGTCAGCTAACCATGCTGGGTGCAATTAACGAGGCTCTCACGGAACTGGTGCGACGCGATCCCGATTTCTTTGTGTATGGTCAGGATGTTGGCAGTCCCAAGGGAGGCGTCTTTGGTGCTACTGCTGCCCTGGTTACTCAGTTTCCCGACCATGCAATCAGTAGCCCCCTTAATGAGCAGGTCATTGTAGGTATTGTAGCGGGGGCTGGGATGAAGGATGGCAAGGCCCGTTGCGCAGAAATCCAGTTTGTTGATTACCATCAGTCGGCTGCACAAACGATTCGCCTCGCCGCTCGTATCGCGTATCAATCATATGGCGAATGGCATGTTCCTATGCTCCTACGCACAAAGTCAGGCAGTGGTGGTGGTGGACCCATTTCGAGCAATTCTGTAGGTGGTGGTGCTTATGGGCATTCTAATGCAGGCGAACAGTGGTTTACCTGCATTCCAGGCATGATTACGATCTGCCCTGCTACCCCTTTTGATGCCAAGGGATTGCTTCTTGAGGCAGCACGTTCGCAGTCACCCGTTGCCTTTTTAGAACGTGGCCGACTGTATCGCTCGGAACCCCCTAAAGATGATGAAGGTACTATCATTGCAGCTATGGCAGAATACTGGAATGTGCCGTCTGGCTACTATACGCTCCCAATAGG
>JACDAE010000614.1 GCA_013695595.1 Ktedonobacteraceae bacterium
TTTATGCCAAGTTTTTGTCCAATGCGTTTAAGTGGCAGTACCGGGGTCATTCCTTCGCCTAATGTCACCACATTGTCAGCAGCGCGGACGGGCAACATTTCATGATAGCGCCATAAGGAAGGTGCTCGGGATCGTAGCATTTCTTTGCTCAGATGTGTTCGTATGGCATCAAGATGATAACGAACAAGCAGTGGAGATCCACAGGTACAGAGATGAGCGAGCGTATCGGCATGGGAAAGAGTATGACACCTGGAACATTCCAGGTGTGAAAGAAAACTAAATGCTCCTGACATCGACAGGTCTCTTATGTATTCAGAGTTGAATAACAACAGCTTCTCTATCGGCTTAAGACTATTAAGTCATTTTTGAAGGATGTTCAACAATATTTGGTCTATTCGTTGCATGTTTCATTGGGTTTTCACCACCGTCGCGGCTGCGGGCATTCCTGATCTTTCTTGTCAGCGAACTTCCCACCAACGATATCAGCGACGCAGTTAGGAGAACTGACCGTTGATTTTTCTGCTTCCAGATACAGCATGGGCACCGTCAGACGCAGTTCTCCCGAAGCCCTTGCCATCTGGTTGAGCCTAGCCTCCAGGAGAGCAAAGACCCGCACTTCCTCCTCTGGATCAACTATCTGTCTCCAATCATCTAAGAAGCCAACCTTTGTGAGCCAGTGATCAAAGAAAGCACTCCCATCCAGATAGCGTAAGTGAAAACGACCTTCTCTCATCTTGCTTAAGCGAAACCCCGCAGTTTGAAGACGACCACTGAGGGCTTCTTTGGTTCCCCGACGGGCCTCATGAACTTGTAATCGCTCCAGAAAGGCCGATATCTGGAGTTCCAGCAGCACCTGGTGAAAGATAGCATAAAACTCGGACATATGCCCCATGAGATTGGTCGTGAGGACGATGCGGAAACATTCTGCAAAGACCGCATCAGGGTCAGAAAAATTATTGACTCCCAAATTAGAAACGATCAGATCAAAAATGGTGTCCTCAAACGGAAGCTGGGCGGCATCCGCCTCCAGAATCCGCACATTGGAGCACTGAGAGATGGCCCCTTTCAACCTGGCGGGTTCGACCCCTTGCTTCCACACATCAACCCCTGTCACCTGGCAAGAAGCCCCATGCACCTGGGCCAACTCAAACAAGGGAAAGCCGGTTCCACAGCCCAGATCCAGGATGTTCAGATTGGAGCGCAATTCCAGGTGACTGAACAGGAAGAGGCCGAAGCCAGCAGCACACAGCGAGACTTCATCAAACACCGAGGTAGTCTCTGGGTCGTTGGGCCTCATCAACGATTTCTAGGCCAAGCTTTCTTCTGAATTCTGACAAAACCCACCGTAGGGAAACACAGTCAGAAGACGATCAACACGGGCCTAAGGAACCTACCTGATCGCAATGCTGCAAAGGAGATGCACGACCGCTCCGACAGATGCACCTATCATCATCCCTCGCTCCTTCTTTCCCACCGCAATGACGACATCCACGATTTGAATTACTCCGGCAGTGAGGAGAACCCACGCGACAGCTGACCCTCCAGGCCAAAACGGCAGAATTCCGGCAGCTAGCCCGAACGGAATGGAGCGCGCAGCATACATACGCACGTAGAATATCTCACCACGTCCCACCTGACTCGAGCCAGAGAACGATCCTGGTCGGAGAAGAGCAATCACTGCTGCCCCTGCTGAAGCGAGGGAGACGAAGAGATTCAGAAAAAGAAGGAGCGTTTGCATTGTCAGCACCTTTTTTGAAGAATAGGCCGACGTTTGAAATCGGCAAGAGCGCACAGAAAGCAAGCGGGTCAGGCGCAGCAGTGGAAGAAGGCTTCCTCAGCCTCAGCGGCAAAAGGCCTCCTTCGATGGGCTTCCCCCACAAACGGCTTCGTCACGGACTCCACCGACGCGTTCGCTTCCACCGTGTTGCACCCTGCCTCACAAGCACGCACAATTGTCTCTGTAGAAGCAGTACGTTCTCACTCAGGGATGATCGGCAACAGCAACGAAGAAGGATATGTGCCTCCCGTATAGATGGTATTCGTCCCCGCCAGAACTGCTGGATTACGGTCTTCAGGATCATCGTGATTGAAGCCTGTCCATCCTCCACTATCATGTGCTCCGATCGTAAGAGTCAGGCGATGCCCCACTGCAAACACCATGCTCGTCGGCCAGATTTCTATCTCCACAGGAACAATGTGCCCAGAAGTGAGCTTTTGCACCTGATCATGTGTATGGAATGGGCGAGCGTCCGTTGATCGGGATGGATCGAGTTTCCGCTGAGAGGCACGCAACCATCCGGCCGTCACGGGAACAGGCTCACCATTTGCTCCAATACCGAAAACCTCGTTGCCGTTCACATCACGGTTACGGATGGTCACAAAGAGATCCATATCGTCGGTCGTGGAAGATACCCACAGTTTCAGTGCAAGTGGCCCGGTCACTTCCGTATCCTGCGCAAACGGAGCGGTCGTGAAGGTGATGTCACCCTCAGGTGCTCTGTAGGCGACGTGCGCCTCTGCCTCTGGTTGCTCAGAGGCTACACTGGTGCTGGCAGCATCGAGATAGAAATGCGACCAGTGTGTTCGAGCCAGAGGCCATTCCTGTTCATCGCGCCACACCACCTCGCGCCCTTTGCGAATGGCGAGTTGAACAGGCGGCTGATCAAGCCAGTCATTTCCCCCCCCTTTGAGCCAGTAGTCAAAAAACCGTTTCTGAAGCGTTCGCCCTTCCTCCGTATAAAAGGGAGCGTAGTGGCTGCCAACCCCTATCCTCAGCCACTTCTGAGCAGAAGCTGCACCAAGATAGCCCTCAATATCCCCTCGTAGGTGCAGTCCCACGTTGCCCCAATTCCCAACGGAGAAGACAGGAACCGTAATCTGACTAAGGTCTGGCAAGCGGGAGTGATAGTAGTCATCATCGAGAAC
>JACDAE010000619.1 GCA_013695595.1 Ktedonobacteraceae bacterium
GAACCTGACTGCGCGTTGGAAGCGAGAATATAGGCCTGTGAGGTTGCTCATCCTCCTCATTGTCCTCATTGGCCTCATCCTCATCTTCCATAACGTCTTCATGCGCAGTGCCAGAACCAAGGCGCACCAGTGTATGGATGCCTCCATTCTTATCTTCTTCCTCTTCATCCGCTATCGTTTTATCAGAAAGTTCTTCATCTGCCACTTCTCCATCTACAACCTCAGTCATAGATACCTCAGGCGCGGCAACATCGCTAGCCCTTTCAGTGTCCTTTCCATTCGCCTGATGAGTCTGGACATCCGCACCCTCTTCCTGTGAGGGCTGCGCCGCCATTTCGTCACGCGATTCGGTATCATAACTCTTCAAAAGATCACTCCTTCTTGCTTGAACGGTTGTAGCACCAGGATCTTCACCAGTCCGGCATGCAACGGCTTACTTGACTTTATATATTGTAACGCCTTTTGCATTGTAAACGACCTGCATAAATGCGCTGAAACGATGTAAGTTTATAGTCGAGTATTTTGCATATTCGACTGGCCCAACATACAGATATTGAGCATTATAATGAGCCATCAATCCTAAAACGGTTGTTGCATCAGGGCTATTGTAGATTGTATTAATGTCTGGCGCTCGACGCTGGTATTCAGCGGCGTTATTTCCCTGATTAAACCAGTTTATACGCCACTGGATCTCATGTCCAATCCAGCCCATTGGTGTAGGCAAACCAGTAAACGCGGAGATGCGTCCAGCATTGGTATAATCATCGCCAACAGCCTCGATAATCACCGGGTCACCCTGCACATTTGCATTCAGCCAGCGAATAGCATCATAATCACCCGGATTTCCTGGATTAGTTGCCAGATAGGTTAACCCATCCAGATTATTTGTACGCTGTAAATAATATTGTCCGTTCGCATTCTGCATTGCATAACGAGCTTCCGGAGCTGAAAGTGGGTAGATAGCCCCGGCAAGTATCAATCCAATCAGGCATGCGATCCATACGATACGTCCCTCTTGTTGAAAAAGACGTAGCGAACGTGCAGCATTTTCCAGAGGACGGAAACTATCCAGAATGAAAAAGAGGCCCGCGCCACAACCAATAGAAAGCATTGCCCAGGCCTGGAAGTACAACTTGAATACGGTATTCATACGCGGAAAGTTACCTGCGAAGACATCTTTTAAGAATATTACTTCACAGACAGCCACCAGCGCAAAAGCCGTTGCTCCAAGGAGCAGGATAAAGGCGTGAGCACGATCACCTATATTATAGAACAGTAGGATGGCACCCAACAAAGCTATACTCGTTGCAATCACGAATACGGTGCTATTATGCATCACGATCAGCAAGAGCAGCCCTAGCAGGAAGAGAAGAACAGCCCCGATCCAACCCAGGCGTCGCCAGTTAAACGGTGCCTTCTTCACTTCATCCTCATCATCCCCTTTCTCCTCTTCCTTTTCTTCAGGCTTATTTTTATTCATCAGGGAGGATAACGGGAAGAGTGGACGCCGCAAGCCACTGGCAAGCAAAAGTGACAGGAAAACAAAAACAAAGAGACCATAAATTAATAATTCGTCACGCAACTGCGAGCGATCCGTTGGATTGACGATCCCAATCCCCTGGGCTGGCGAAACAAAGCTGTGATAGAAGGGGAAATAGAGAATAAAAGAAAGTGCCCCTACACTTAATCCAGCAGTGATGATATCAAAAACCAGTTCCATACTTATGCGTGCGCCATGAGCAAGCCACTGCTGCAAGACGATACATACCAGCACCAGAGCAAGATAAGTAGGATAATCCCAACCGTTCATTGTAAACAGGCCACCCAGCACAATCGCAGTCATGAGCAACGTCCAGAAGAGACGCCAGCCACGTCCAAAGACAAAAATCCCTTTTCCATCTATCTCCAGGAAAAGATTAAAGGCCATTCCCATTGCCATAATAGTAAAGGCAAGGGTCAATACATGAGCATGGAAGCAGGAAAGCAAAAAGCTGAAGGCCGGAAACTCATTAATTGTATTATTAATGACACGCGTAGGCGCTGAAAACCAGTTATATTGTGCCCAGCCGCTGTAATTATGCAACCATTGTTGTAGAGCTGTCAGATTTGTGAAAACCGTGTCATGTTGCTGCCACCATGTCTGGGTTGCGGCGAGATTGCCCAACACAAGTCCCATTACCATACTGAGCAGGCCATAAGGAATACTACGCCCCAGAGGCAAATAAACAGTGTCAGGCCGCTCGATGTGCATATCCTGTGTGCGCTTCTGTACCCGTAGATATCGTGCCCAGGAAACTACATTGCAGGTCACACCAAAGAGGTTGATGGCCGTCAGGCCAAAGAACATACAAATAGCTGTATTGAAAACAATCGAAGGAGATTGCCCCAATAATTTAGCAAGCATGGCAGCGATAAAATGGGCATAATAGTAATAGTTAAGTGAGTAACCAGAGAACCACATATCATTGGGAGGCAGATGGGGGCTACGCATAATACCTGCAATAAAACCTTCATCCATAAACGTCTCATAGGAGCGGATATCGGGTCCATAGGAGCGCAAAAAGCCCAGCAGAAAGACCATCCCTAGAAAGACTACTTCAGCAACCAGGATGTAGGTAAGATGGGAACGTATCAGCTTCAATAGTGTATGGCGCACACGTAAGAAGGCAGCTAGATTGGCCGCCAACAAAAGAAGCGCTACACCAGCAATAAAGAGCCGACTGAACGGCAAAAACTGCAGGCATACCAGCGGAAACCAGACACAAAAAGCTAATAAGGCCAGCCCTAACGTCTTGCTAAAGGCCCATCCGCGATCAGGCATATTATGAAAAACAGTGATCGTAAGTGGCAGGCATACCAGGCCCAATACCTCGATCATAGCCCACATCTGAAGTAATTCGAGCATATGTTCTCTCTAACGGAAGCAAAAGGCACTGTAAACACGAGATGATCAGATCGCGTCCTCTACTACTCCGTCAAACGTCATTGCGCACCCACAGGGGATTATAAATGGCTCCCCTACAGAAAGAAAACCATGCAATGAGCGTTGACAGAGTACTACAGACATGACCAATGACGTTTCACAGAGCATCGCCTCACATATTCTGCTATTCAAAGCATCTCTAAAAAAGCTACACTACATGTAACGTACCTACGATATTTCTGGTTCCCTTAAATGGTTCTCTTAGGAAAAACGGTGTAGAACATTTTAGCGTTATTCCATTCAACATGTCAAGATCCGCATCCACACCACATGCGCTTAATCCACCTCGTATATAATTACATTATTTTGACTATATACTCTATGCAGGTCCGGCATCTGATCAAATTTAGTTAAAGAGAGCTGACCATACGTTTTGCGTTCTAAGGCACCCACATATACGTAATGTACGGAATAGGAATGTAGCAGAGCCAATGCTTGAGTCGTATCGCTGGTAGAATAAATAGTGCCGATATCGCCTAGACGATTGCCGAGTTGCGTAGCATAGCGCTGTTCGCTTTCATGATCCGACCAACCCAATACATCAGGTAAGCCAGTAAAGACCGAGACACGACTAAACCATTGGTATGAGTCGGGAGAAGCTGCCTCCAAAATGACGGGAGAGCCAGCCACATGCGCATTCAGCCAGTCGATAGCCTGCGCATCGCCGGGATACCAGATACGAGCAAATGCCAGGCCATCAAGCGTCGGAGTGTAATTCGTATCTGCAATTGAACCAGCCTTCACTTCAGGCGTCCCTATCGCTTGCCATAACTGGCGATCATTGATACGTGCTACGGTTCCCTCGACCAGAAAGATGGAGCAACTCAACACAAATACTACCAGAATCACAGTCCATAGCTGGCGCATAAAGCCCGCAAGGGTGCGCCAGAGATATTGCACGACCAGAGCGCCAGCCAGGGCGAAACAGAGCCAGGCCTGAATGGAAAACTTAAAGACGGTATTCATGCGCTCATAATCGCCACCGTCCAGAAAATCGCGTATATAGACAAGCTCTATACCCAGGCCGATACACAGGCCCATTATTAACAGAAGATAGGTATAGATCTGCGCACCATGCTGGACATCCAGTACTGGTTGGAGCGTAGTTTCAGCATGAGTATCAGGCGGTTCATTACCATTTATTGATGAAGTATCGGACGATGTGCTCAGGCGAGAGCGCAGCAACAAGATAAACAGGAAGATACCCAACAATAGAAGCGCCCCAAGGAGAACTTTTATGTTCACTAATGTACAAAAAACGAGCAACCCAACGGTGCATAGGGTATAGATGCCAATCATCAAAGGATCTGCAACGTCCCTATTGAGCCTACGAGCCAGGCGGCGACCGATACCACGTCGATACAGTTCGACCAGGAAGAAGCTCAGCACCAGAAAGATCCAGAAGCCAGATACGGTCAAATAATCGCCCTGACCCGTTCCTTGCACGACGCGTCCGACACCATTGACAAAAAGTTGCTGATAGCTGGCATAAAAGGGGAGATAGAAGAGATAGCCAAGGGCACATACTCCCAGAACCACGAGCAGACGTACAACGAGTGCAACGAGTAGCTCAATTTTTGGGCCATGCCACTTCTCCAGAAAGGTCAATATGCCCAACGCAGCAATCAATAGCAGGGCATAAACAGGCATATCCCACGGATTAATACAGGCAATGGTCCCGAAAACAAACGCCGCAAAGAGATAAAGCGGAAGTTGTTTCAGTAGGGTTGGTTTCACCTCTTGTGAGCGTTCTGAGAGAAGAAACGTTGCGATGATACCAAGCATAAAGACGGCGACAGGCATATCCATAACATGTGGATGCATATCGGCAAAGAGAAAGCTCCAGAAAGGAAACTCGTTGATGGTAAAGGGGATAATACGGCTACTCTGCCAATAATCAAATGCAGGAATAGGGAGGCGGGCGAGAAGAGATTGTAACTGAAGCCTGAACTGGGCCAATCCATTAAAATTGCCAATGAGTACCGCAAAATAGCCACCCAGCAAGGCAATTGGAATGCGGCGTGAGAAGCCATAGACCACAACCACCGCGCCACAAAAGGTCCAGGCAAACAGCGTTGGGATCGCAAGATTAAAGGCCGTAGTAGGAACGATACCTGTCAGTTTGATCAGCGAAGCAACCACCACGTATCCATAATAATAGTAATTGATAGATCCCCCTGCGAACCAGGGATCATACGGCGGCATATACGAACTACGCAGGACCGCGTTGAGAAAAGCCAGTTCCATCGGCTTCTCACCGCCACGATAGATATTCCAGAGATCAGGATTAAAGGCCCGAATAACGACAAAAAGCAAGAAGGCCAGCGTAAATAGTCCTTCAGCCGCTAGAAGCTTGCGCCAATGCTGGCGAAAGAACGTGCTAATCGCCTGACGCTGCCATAGAAAACTAGCGCCACTACCTATCAGCAGAAGCCCAATACCACACCAGAGCGAGACATTGCTAAATGCCAGGAGATGAAGTGACGCGAAGAGCCAGGACAGATAGGCCAGGAGCAAAACGCCACAGAGCTTGCTAAAAAGATAACCGCGCTCCGGCAACGCACGAAAGGGGTAAAAGAGGAGAGGATACGCAAGCAAGCCCACTAGCAGAAGAGCCAGCCACCAGAAAAGCACTGGCACCTTGTTGGCGAGGCTCTCAGGTGAAAACTGCACACCAAAAGCGGGTGATTGCTGATCGTTCGCTATCTGGCCTGGAGTAAGGATCAAAGAGCGTTGCGCCCCCGAAAGCGTTGCGCCAGGAGCAGGCAACTGAACACCATCAGTGAGCTTATGGAGCAATTGATCGGGTGTATAGGGGTAGGGAGTATCGCGCACAAAGATACGCGCCGTTGGATGATCGAAGACCCAATAACTTTCGTCAGCGCCACTATCATTCAAGGTGATACCAAAAAGGTTAGGATGGTTCTCAAATTGAGCCGCCAGATGAAAACCTAGCTGACCATTGAAAAGCAACTGGTAATAACGAAGCGTCAATGGATAGCGAGCAGGCAGACGCGGGATAGACTTACTCAGCCGCTCGGTTGGCATAGTAATGGCATTGAGTGTAGGCAGCAGGCTTGCAAGCGTCTGTGCTTTCTGAAGGGTGTCATCGCCATAAAGATCCAGACCTGTCGTCGGTACTCCATTGGGGTTTGTGTTCGCCTCCACATAGATAGAGGGATCGTGCCCATTTGTCGGTATAGGCAAAGGGTCATCCCACTGCTCATATGTTAGCACGCTGCCCGGCTTGAGGTTATTGTAGATCCAATTGGACGCTTGAATACGCGTATTAGGCTGGCTATAAACATTCAACAACGCCAGACCTTGAAAGATTGTACCAGCCAGAGGCAAAATAACGACACTATAGCGTAGAATAGTCATCAGTCGCTGCACAGTAGTATTGCCGCTCTGGTCAAACCTCCATTCGTGGCGCACAAGGGCCAACAAAAAGGAAGCCGCCATCAAAGTCAAAAAGGGATACACGGGAAGCATATAGCGCATAAATTTGACGTAGAAGCTACACATAATAGCGCCATAGACCAGGACCCAGGAGAGGACAACGAGCCAGAGGGCGGCATCGCGTTTCCATATGCGCCAGAGCAGCCAGCAGAAGCCAGCAAAGGCCGCGATTCCCAACAGCAATCCCAATCCCCACAACACTATATTTTGCGCTTGATAGACAACGGGAAGGGTACCCGCAAACTGCCGAACGTAGGGAAGATCGAGGGTGCCCCGTGCCAGGCTTCCCTGATCCGCTACCTGCTGGATGAAGTTCGACCGATCCAGAAGCGCATAGGGATCTACAATCAAAAATGCGAGGATGGTTGCCAACGCGGTACTGAACAAAGTGGTTATAGCAGAGGAAAGATCACGCCGTTGATACCAGCGCAAGAGGATGGCAACCACAACAGGAAGGGCGAGTGGTGCGGCACTAAATTTTGTTCCGACAGCGAGGCCATAGCCAACACCAGCCAGAATCGACCAGAGCAAAAGATGTTCGGTCTCAACCAATATCACGCAAGCGAGGACGGTAAACTCGACGAAAAAGAGGAGCATTGTATCAACGGCATAGAAATGCGCCAGTTGGAGTTGAAAAGGGGTAAAGGTCACCAGAGCTGCGGCCAGCAGAGCTACATTCCACGCACGGGGTCGTCCAGGGGTTGTATCTCTGGTCAGGCGCAGAGCCAGGTAGCCAGTCAGAACAATCGTGCCGCTATCAAAGAGGGCAGAGAGAACGCGACCGATCAGCGTCATATTCGTAAAAGAACCCAGGGAAGGCGAAAAATGGGCCAGGATATGCCCTACGAGAGCAAGCAAATAGAGAGGAAGCGAGCCATAGGCAAAGAAGTGTGGGTTCAGTGGAGAATTGACGGGATCGCAAAAGAGAGCGAAGCTAGTTGGCCATGCTAATTTTGTCACCTGGAAGAGGATCTGCCGTTCGTCTGGATGGAAGCTATTGCCCTGATCCCAATTCAGGCCATAGAGGCGCAGAGCCAACCCAAGTAGCATCAGGCCCCACAGCACCAGGGGTCGCCAACGAATAACGAGCTTCATGGGCGTTCTTTCCTTCCATAAAAAGAGTTTTTTAGTCTTGCTCTAGTATAGAGACTGTATTATAG
>JACDAE010000650.1 GCA_013695595.1 Ktedonobacteraceae bacterium
CTCCTCGCATACGAAACGGCGAAAGAGGCGGCTCTCACTGAGCTCTGGAACGCTGCGACGGGAAACACCCTCGCGACGTGCTTCCCAGGCGAGCAACTCTTCTAGATCAGTTCCCAGATGACTCCAAGCATAATCAAAGTGAGGTAAAAGTTCCGCGTAGACCTGCTGCTCGATGGCCTGTAGATCAAGCCTGGCATGGAGACGCAGGCTCTTCGCCTCAAACAGAAAATGGCAGGCGCGCTGAATGAAGAATGGATGATGACCGGCCATATCTACTATCCAGGCAACCTCCGCAGAATTGAAGGGAACGCCGGCCTTCTCTGCTGGAACCATAATGAGCTCCCGTGTCTCATCGGAAGTTAATGCTCCCACTTTTAATGCACTAAAAATATTAAAAAACGGAGAACCAACGAGGTCAACATGGCAGACCTTGTTTAGAGAGTCTTTTGAGGCAGTGATGTACGAGATCATGCCTACATTCGCCTGCGATCTTAGGAAAGAGAAAAACGGGAGTTCGAATTGCCTGGCACCTGCGATACTCTCAAACTCATCTAACAAGAGAATTGGGTAAAGGCCTAGAGCCTTAATATCCTCTAGAAACTGGCGGAACTGGTTTACGTCACGTTTGGGCTGCCTACGTAAAGAAGAGAGGCGAGCTTGATTTTGTGCTACAAGCTGACCGCTTATATACTCCAATAAGTCTTCGTATGACTGAAGCGGCTGTGCGCTCGTGTCCACATAGGCCAGGACTTGCTCATCCAGAACATAACCGAAACGAGCTAGCACCTCACGGGAGGTCAACGCACCGAGCAATGATGACTTGCCGATACGCCGTGGCCCGACAAGCGAGATACACTGACGGTCGCGCATGCTAGCATAGAGACGCCTGATAGTATTCTGGCGACCGAAAAACAAGTCAGGATCGCGCACCATCGCAGTATGGTAATACGGATTTCTAGGCTCTGGTTCCTGTATGGGTGTTGACATCTTGCACCTCTTAGTTGTGACTGCGTGTATCGTTAAATACACAGCTTTATTATACCCTTACAGCGTTCCTTTTCCTACTCTTTTCATCTCTACTTGTACAATGAGTACCTACGAACGAGGAAACAATTTCTCTTTTCATTTATACCTCATTAGTTTGAAGCTTTCCTCACTTTCAATGACACCTTTGTGTCTAAAATGACTTTTGCGCCATTTCGGGTATTGCTTTGCACCATGACTTCCGCATCAGATTTACTACTTGATTTAGACGAGTATCAGGTCTCAGCGCCAAATAGGTAAGTGTTGGTGTTATTCAGAAGAATAGTCTAAAGTGCCTGCAAGCCTTCTCTGATTCTCTCAAGGAGGTTAAGGAATATGTCACTTCTATGTCACTAAAACTAATCCGTCTTGTTCGCTAGAATGATATTATGGAGCCAGAACCAATACGTGAAAGCATGAGAGAAGCTTAACTAGCTCAGGGGGAGATATGCAGACCAACGCAAACGAGAATCAGCGTAACATCCGCATACAAGACTTACAGGAAGCACTCAGACTGGGGCTTGCTGTCGTTACCGAGCTATGGTCCTATTCGACGATTAAAGATTGGATATCCAGCGTGCATGCAGCCGACATCGATGGGGATGGTGATATCGAGGTACTCGTTGGTTCACGCAACTATCGAATCTATGTTTTGACAAAGCTGGGCAACCTTAAGCGTGAGCTCTCTCTTAACAGCGAGTGGGTGGGTGCAGTCTTTGGCATCGATGATATAAATGCGACGGATACTATGCCGCGCTTAGTGGTAGGCACGCGCGGCAACATAGTGTATGCCTTTGATGCCACCTTTCGACCTTTGTGGGAATACAATGCAGGTCTTGTGATTCGCCAAATTATTGTTTGCGACATCAATCACGATGGGAAAATGGAGGTTATCATCGGCTCCGAGGACCGTCAGATTCATGTGCTGGCATGTGAAAGCGGCGAGCTGCTCTGGAAGTATGCGACCAATGCCTGGGTGCGCTGCGTATGTGCAGTTGATGTTGATGGGGATGGCGATATCGAGCTGTTGGGCGGTTCTGGTGATAACTACCTTTACGTTCTAGATAGCCAGGGACAACTCAAGTGGCGTTACAATGCCATGGGTAAAATTTACAGCCTGGCGGCTATGAATGCGGCGAAGGGCGACGCGCTGGCGATCCTCGTTAGTACTGATGCCAAAGATTTATATGCACTTGTCGTCGATGGGCAGGAGAGTGAGCCAAGGATGCGAAAAAAGTGGAGTATTCAGTTTGATAACAGGATACTTTCGCTCTTCGTTGTCGATCTGAATCAAGACGGCCAGATGGAAATTTTAGCTGGTTCCGAAGACAAGCATCTGTACGTTCTCAATGAACGCGGTGAGATCCTGTGGAAACACTTCGTGGGCGCGCGCATTTTCAGTATCTACGCGACGGATGTTGACCGCGATGGATTGTTAGAAGTGATCGTTGGGGGAGACGATAACAGTCTGCGTACTCTACGCATTGAATTGCATGGCGGCGAGCGCGAACGCATACTCAATTGCTACAATCTGCTGGAACGACCCTCTCTCTCTGAAATCAACCTTTCATCAACTGAAAGTGCCTTGCTCCAGATACTCGTTGATGGAAAGTCGCTCGAAACGCGAAACTACACGCTGCAACAACTGGCAGAGATCTATCACAGTAACGATCACCTTTCCATCCTCGCGATCTTACTAGAGCTGGAGAACCAGAAAGTCCAGTTAGAGTGGCAACGCGATCTAGGGTATATGCGCGCTATTGATTTGCAAAATGTGCTGAATAGAGGTGAGCTGGAGATTCTTGCTGGTACAAACCAGGGTTATGTTCATGTACTGGATAGCAATGGCAACACATGCTGGCAGTATGAATTTGGTGAGCGTGTACGAGGTATACAGGCTGGAGACATTAATCATGATGGATGTGTGGAGGTGGTGGCAGGTCTAGCGGGTGGTCAGGTCTACGCTCTGGATAAGACAGGGAAGGAGGTTAAATGGTCCTCCAAGTTAACAGATTGGATTACCAGCCTTTATATCGCCCCTCCAACTTCCTCAGAACAGGTAGGACTGGTCATGGGCTCTGAGGAAAAGCGTATCTATATTTATAATACCTTCCTCACCCTCCCACACGAACCTATCGTCGCCCCACAGGGGATCTACGCCATCCTCGCCAAGGATATTAATGGAGACGGCATTGCCGAGATCATTGCGGGCGCAGTCGATGATAATGTCTACGCATATACGAAGGATGGTACTTTACTATGGGCGTATCACACCTTTGATCGCGTGCGCGCCCTTGCCGTTGATGATATTGATAAAGACGGCCATTCCGAGATCATCGTAGGCTCTGAAGATCGTACTGTGCATGTGCTTAATGATCAGGGCAACTTGAAATGGCGATACTACCTTCCCCACCGAGTTCTGGACGTGAGCGTGAATGACATTGACCAGGATGGACGTACGGAGATTGTGCTAGGTTGTGGCGACGGTTATATGTATGTACTCAACGCAGAGGGCGAAGCGTTGTGGCGTTATGGAGTCAATGATCGTGTACGGATTGTACGTGCGGACGACATTGACCAGGACGGTACAAAGGAGATTGTTGTTGGCACAGAAGATCAGCTTTATCTCTTAAAAGTGCTTAATATACAGTCACTCAATCAACAAATTGCTGCCTGCTGGAAGATACTTCAGCAGAAGCGCCCTGCTCGGGATCTTGTGTATGAGTTCTTGCAAGATCCACGTCCTGTATTCAGAGCCTTTGCCATTCGGACTCTTGCACAGCAACCATTCATGTTTGGAGATTACACATCGCTTCTACAGCAACTGAGCAAGGACCCATCTCCTATCGTGCGTGGTACTCTTGCGCGGACTATTCCTGCATTCTACCAGGCTTATCCCGAACCGGTTCGTCGCTTTTTTGATGTCCTGGCAAGCGACCGCGACGGCGACGTTAGACTTGCTCTGGTTGACAGCCTGTCAAAGCTTGTTGCTGTCAACCAGGAACTCGGCTTTGCTTACCTCGACCGCTTTACCAGAAGTGTTGACATGTGGGTGCGCCGCGCAGTCGTTCGTGAGCTCTATGAACTGGCCGAAAATTATCCACAATACGCCTTTCGCCTTCTTATGATTACCGCACAAGATGATAGAACATGGGTGCGCCAGGAATCAGCACGTTCTCTCGCTCACTATTTTGACCTGCACACCGATAATCTTATTGAGGGTTCTCGCTCTCTCATCGCTCAAGGTGTTTACCTGGATGTGCATACCTTGATCGCTCAACAAGCCACCAACACGATTATTCGTGGCATCTTTCGCGTCATGGTTGACCTGTTTACAGAACTAAACGAAGCGAATTTACAGACGAGATTGCGGGATGCCGTACAGGCATTTGAGAACGCGAAAGATATCAAATATGGCCTGGAAATCTGGCAATTCTACAATGAGCTCTACCATCTAAGTCGCATCAATAACATTGAAGAGATTGCTCGCTATAAATATATGCTGGATGATAAGTCCAGTCCTTTATGGTTGCAATTTGAGAATACATTACAGGTGCTCCGCCAATTGACCACATTGTCGAATGCACTCAATCAGTATCTCCGCCGCGAGGGGTTAGGCGATCGCCTGGCCAGCCTGTACGAGGCAAATAAGACAATCGATGTCATCTACGCGGAGGTCAAAGAGAAGGTTTCTGAGGTCGTGCAGGAGAATAGTCAGCAGCTTTCCGATATCACGATCTTCAGACTGGTGCTCAAACGCTGGCGCGCGATTGTTTCTGCTGAATTAAGCCGCCTGGTTGGACAAGCAGAATTGCGGCTCACGGTTGAGACAAGGTCACTTGCATTTGAAGACACGGTCAGCTTTTGGTTGACTATTTACAATGATGGTAATAGCCCGGCTGATACCGTTACTGTACGGTTGCTGCCAGGGACCGACTTCACACTCGTTGGTGACGGAGCGATCCCGATCGAACTTGTTCCATCACGTGATTCTGTGCAGGTCGAGTTCACCATTCAGCCCTTGAATCATAATCCGCGCTTGACCTTTGAAATCACATATGATGATGCAGCGGAAAAGGGCAAGGTATACCTGTCAGGGGATCGCCTGGATCTGCATACGATAGATCGTCCTTACCGCCATATTACCAATCCCTACTCGGTTGGTATGCCCATTCGTAAAGGGGATATGTTTTATGGCCGCAAGGAGAACTTGATGACACTCAAGGCCGATCTAACAAATCCAGAGGTCAATGTAACGATAGTCCTGTTTGGGCAAAGACGCTCAGGCAAGACGAGCATACTTAACCAGTTGGTCAACACTGATGTCCTGGCACCACATATTCCTATCTACGTGGATATGCAAAACGAGTCGCTTGGCATCACGATCAGCAAGTTCCTGCGTAATATCGCGTATTATATTCAAAAAGCGATGAAGGCGCGAGGCGTTTCTCTTCAACCACCTGGGTTGAAGGACTTCGAGGACGATCCCGTGTTTGTCTTCAACTGCTTTCTTGATGAGGCCGAAAGCCATCTACAAGACCAGAAGTTGATCTTACTCATTGACGAGTTCGAGATTTTGGAGCAAAAGGTCAAAGAAAAGGAACTCCCTCAAGAGATCTTTGAATATCTGCGCAGTTTGATGCAACATCATGAGAATATGAGTTTCTTGTTCTCTGGTACGCATACGATCAAACAGCTAACGGCGAGTTACTGGTCGGTTTTTTTTAATATTGCGCGCCACTACAAATTATCAGCATTAGGGGAGGAAGCTGCCACACAACTAATCGTTAAACCTGTTGAAGGAATGCTTGAGTACGACCCATTCGCGATTCAAAAGGTTCGCAGACTCACAGCAGATCAGGCTTATCTTATCCAGCTTATCTGCCGCTCACTTGTTGATCATTGTAATACAATGCAAAAAAACTACGTTACCATTAATGATGTAAATACAGTGCTTGATGCTGTGATGGAGACCGGCGAGGTCCATTTCCAATGGATTTGGGAACAAATCAGTCAGCAAGAGCGTATCGTCCTCTCTATACTAGCGCAAGAAGGCGGCGAGGACCGTCGTTTACTCTCGCCTATTGATATTGAGGAGATATATACATCGCATGGTTTGGCATACAATCACAATGAAGTGCTGCAAGCGCTGTCAGGCTTACGCGAAAAAGATGTTATTGAAATAAGTTCCAATAATACACGCTTTCGAGTTCTCCTTAGCCTTGCGCAACGTTGGTTGTGCAGGACAAAGTCGCTACGGCGGGTGATGCTGGAAGAGAATCTACTTACTCAAAAATAAACTTCTATCTTTAATAAGGCTGAGGAGCACAATTCTATGAGCATAGTTCACGAGGATGTAGCGCAACACACACCGATAGATCATTCGAGTGTTGCACATGAAAGAACACAACAGTTACAAAGTTATGCGCAAGAATACCTCTTGACAAAGGTGAAGATACCCACTGGCTTTACCGCCTTTGCCCGTATCCAGCGCTCACGTGAGCGCATTCTTCATATTTTGGGAGGAAGTGAGGAGGACTGGAGCAATTGGAAATGGCAGATGCACCATCGCCATTTTAAGTTAGAAACGCTCGAAAAGATTCTTGCACTTACAGACACGGAACGCGAGACATTTCAACGAGCGAAAATGGATAGCCTGGTAGCAATTAGCCCTTATTTTCTTTCGCTCATAGATCCCAAGGACCCAAATTGTCCAATTCGCTTGCAGGTTTTGCCTCATCCCGACGAGTACAAAGACCTGGGGGGCGACCTCGATCCTTCTGGAGAGTCGTATTCGTCGCCCGTCCCCGGTTGGGTACAGCGCTATCCCGATCGAGGGATTATCCTAGTCAATGACATCGGTGTCTGTGCTGTTGCCTGCCGCTTTTGCCAGCGCCGCCACAATCTGTCGCCTAAAGAGCCTGAGCATCATAATAGCGTCGATATTGAGTCCGCACTCGCGTATATCCGTGCCACACCGTCTATTCGTGATGTCTTGCTTACAGGTGGTGATGCACTGGCCCTCTCTAATACAAAGCTAGAGTGGATTCTGCGTGAGTTGCGCACCATTCCCCACGTCGAGATTATTCGTCTGGCCAGCCGCTTACCCATTACCCTTCCACAAAGGATTACGCCTGAACTATGTGCAATGCTCGGCAAATACGGTCTGCCCGGCGGTCACGGCGCGATATGGATTGTCACACACTGCAATCATCCGATCGAGGTAACACCCGAGGTTGCGAAAGCGTGTCTACAGCTCATGAGTCAAGGAATGCCGATCATCAATCAATCGGTGCTGCTGGCAGGCATCAATGATCAACCAGAGATTATGATGTGCCTGAACCAGGAACTCCTGCGCGTAGGCATCAAACCGTACTATCTCTTCCACGGTAAAAGTGTTGACGGAGCTATGCACTTCCGTACATCTTTGAAGGCTGGATTAGATATTATGCAATACATGTCGGGTCGTACCTCGGGTATTGCGCTCCCT
>JACDAE010000679.1 GCA_013695595.1 Ktedonobacteraceae bacterium
TGGCTCCCGCCAGGCCCGAGATGGCTCCCGCGATGGCCATCACCACAAAAATATTGCGCTTGACAGAGATACCCGCGTACCTGGCGGCCTTCTGGTTCTGTCCGATCACACGCACCTCGTAGCCAAAGGTGGTGCGCGCCATCAGAAACCAGTAGATCACCAGGGCCAGCAACGCGAAGAAAATACCCACATCCACCAGGTAGCCTTCCGGCTGCGCTATCTTCGGAAGAAAGGTACCCAGGGTGTGGTTATAGAAGAGAGAAACCTTAGGCAGTGTGCCCTGCGCGGGCAACGTCTGCGTCTGATTGGCCTGAAATGGAGCCTTGAACGGCCCGTCAATCAGGTAATCGGTGACAAAAAAGGCGATCCAGTTGAGCATAATGGTGGTCACCACCTCGTGCGCGCCGCGCCAGGCCTTCAGCGCACCCACAATCCCGCCCCAGATGGCACCCGCAAACATGCTGCCGAGCAGCATCAGGGGGATCAGCGCCCAACCAGGCCATGCACCCAGCTTGAAGCCGATGATGCCGGCGGTCATCGCCCCTACGGCCAACTGCCCCTCGGCTCCGATATTGAACAACCCCGCGCGAAAGGCGATGGCTACCGACAGACCTGCGAGAATCAGCGGCGCGACGATTGTCAGGGTATATGAAAAGTTGAAGAGGCTGCCGAACGAGCCGACGTAGAGATACTGATACGCGGTGAGAGCAGCACTGAAGCGATCCAGCAGGGAGCCATTCGAGGTAAACATAATGACGATGCCGCCGACAAGCATCGCTAGAACCACTGAAATGAGGGGACGGCTCATAGATAACCAGAGTCTACGCAGCCATAGCACCATGCCCGGCACAGGTGGGCGCTGTTCGGGCGTCTGAGGTTGCGCCGTTGGCACTACCATAAAATTCCCTCCTAAATATAAGGAGACGGCGAAGCCGCCGTTGCCACAGCCATAAAACTGTTTCCTTATCATAACATTAGTCATTATAATATTACAAATGGGGCTAGTAAATTCGCCTGATAAGCCACCTCATAGTACCATGCTATATTACTCGACAAGCGAATAATATAGCATGAACACAACCCACCATTTACTATTCATCCCAATATCCACTACCCTGCTTCTCTGTTTTCCCACTCTCCTTCACTCGTAACGGAGAGTACTGTTCGTGCGAATGCCGCAAATCATCTACTGTCAGTGAAGCATACCGATTTGTCATTGTCAACGTTGTATGCCCCAACTGTCGTTGCACTTCTAGAGGATTTCGCCCCATACGCAATTGTGTTGTCGCCATATAACGACGACAATTATGCGGAGACACCCTCTTATCCTCAATTCCCGCCCTACGTTTTAACACCTCGAATATGCCAGTAACACATTCCCTTGACATCGGTTTTCCAGCCTCAGTTAAAAACACCGGATCATCCTTCCTAATTACCCGGCGTCCAGCCAACCCCAACAAGTAACGATAATGCTTTGTAATGTACTCATGGAGCACCTTAAAAGCTTCCCTTGATATTGGTACCTGTTGCCACCTATTGCCTTTACGATGCACATTTAACAAGTAGTAATCAGCATCGATATCACACATACGCAATCCAGCTAATTCTTTACGCCGTATCCCGGTATCAATCAAAACCGTCACAATAGCCTTATTGCGAGATGCTAATGCCTTGCTCAAACGAGGATTATTTTTATTCCCCGATGATTCACACGCTACCAATAACCTCTCTACATCTCCCGGTGTAAAAGTTGGGATAAACTTCTGCTCCACTTTCGGCAATTTAAACCGGGTTGTAATAGGAGGGTTTATCTTTTCTTCATTCTCCAACCAATGACAAAACACCTGTACACGCAGCGCAACCTGGTGAACTGTAGAGTCAGCAAACTTTTTTCCATGCCTTGACGGAGTATCCCGCATATACATCACCCAAGCACGCAAATGATCTATACTCAACTCCTGAGTATCTCTTACCCCTTGCTCACGTTCTAACCACTGGACAAACATCACTCCAGTACTTTCGTAATTCTTAAGCGTATCTTCACTTGCGTTATCGAAGCGGCATGCCTCTAGAAATTGTCGCAACGCTTTTTGCATATCCATCGTGTTACCTCCTAAAAAGAGCGCGTTTAAACAACGAGTTTGCTATGATACTCGCTCATCATGTGAGCGGTACAAGGATAACTTCTGCTCAACAAGAGCAGCAAAATCTTGCTCTTTTTCTTTCAGGTGTTCATGACCTGCATCATGGAGCCAATGAAGCACCAACGAGAGATCAACATCCTGGCAAGCAAGATCACCGCCGACCCAGGCCGACAGCGTAGAGAGGTAGCCCAGGACCGAGGAAAGGCCCCGCTTGATATTCTCCTCTCGAATGCGGGTACGCACCAGCGGCCCTAGTCCCGTGTCTTCTGTAGTAAAGGCTTGCTGGACGACTTCCCAGGCAGGATGCACCGGCCAGCGGGAACGGTTGGTATCTTCGGTGGGTGTGACATAGCGCAGCCAGCCATCAGGGAACCCATCAGCGCCGCCGCCGACCTGACCAGCGCAGTAGGACCAGAGAGCCGGGAGACGATCAGGAAGCTCATGAGCAGCTTCTATCTCGACACTATGCAGAAATTCACGCGTCAAGCGGAACTCGACACGCCACACCTCATCTAACTCATTCCACCCGTTGCGCTTCCAGAGATCATAGAACCATGCTTTTGTGGGTGACTTCTGCGCAATTTCAGCGGTTTTATGATAGATGCAACACGAGATCGGCGAGGTATGCTTGCCAAAATCCAGGGTTGCTACCTTCTTCCAGCGCCGCCGCATCGTGTCGGGTCCGTCGGGGAGATCCGAGTCACTGGCTGGACGCCCACTATCACCAGCGGCACGCGAGACAAACGCTTCTTGCCAGGGACAGGACGCGACATCCCACCCGACCAGATCAGCGCAGAGATCAACGGCAGAGACCTGCACCCAGAGCGGCGAATCAAAGAAACCATGCAGGAAGAGGGAAACCAGGGTCAAGGCATCGGAGATGGTTTCGCAGGACCAGAGGAACTCAGAGGATAAGCGCACTTGTGCGATCACACGCGAGAGCCGCCCACGCGAGACCGCCACACTTAAGAGGGGACAGCGTAGTATCCACTTCCAGGGACCGCGGGAGCCTCGTTCTTGCATAAAGAGCGTGAAACCCTGAAACGCCCACCGTGTTTGTCTGGGGGCCTCATCTTCACGTGCATCAGCTTGGAGCCGTTCCAGTTCATCTTGCAAGGCGATGTCGAGTTCTTCTTTGACAGGAGAGCCAGAGCTATTGGCATGGCAGACGTTGAGGACCAGGGTATCAACACCACGGCCCACGAGTTTTACTTGATGACCCTTGAGCATAGACACCTCCAAAGGACACGTTTAAACGCCGACTTTTCACCGGGGAAACAGAGAGAGGATAGCCCGACTATGAGCTATCCTCACAGGAGCTAGTCTTGTAACGGTACGAGCATCCCTGTAGACAAATCGTATGCTGTATAGAGCCAGCCACTTCCTTGACAGAATGTGCAGCCAGTCCCAACACAGTGATTACACGGTCGGAACTGAGCATGCCCACAATCACAGATGTACCCACACTCGACACCATCACCATCCTGAAAATGCACCACAGCATGGCAATCGTACCTGTAACACACCAAGCCTTGCTTGTAGGAGGGTGAAGCCCTCACCTCTGAGGGCACTATCATGTGTCTCACATCATGCCGGGTGCGCCACTCATCCTCAGGTAACGCCCCAAGATGCACCAGATAGCCATCGTGCTCTAACCAGAATAAACCCATCCAGAATTCATACTCTTCACGGGCATCGGGCGATGTCTGAATAGAGGGAACGTACCGAGCGGCTGCCTCATACTTGTCTTTCATTCCATCGAAAAAGTAACGACCACCCTCACAACCAGGACCGAGCACCGAGCACCCACAGGTGGGAGCACTCGCAGTTATCGCCATGTATCACCTCCAAAGAAAACGAGGATAGCTCGATCACGAACTATCCTCACAGGAACACAACAATGAGTACCTATTCGTCTTCATCCCACGGTTCTTCCCACTGGCTTCGAGGAGCAAGCAATTGCCCGCAGGAATTGCACTCAAGACCACAGGGACAGGTATTCGTGAAGTCCACCAGATCAATGATGCTCCCA
>JACDAE010000735.1 GCA_013695595.1 Ktedonobacteraceae bacterium
CCTCACGAGCTAATGGCAGATCGGTTTCCGGCAGCAGGACCATGAACTCTTCCCCACCGTAACGGCCAATCGTATCGCCACCGCGTAAGACACTCTTCGCACGGCTCCCTAGCTCGCGTAGCACTGCATCACCTGCGCTGTGGCCGTGGGTATCGTTGACGCGTTTGAAGTGATCGCCATCAAAGAAGAGGATGGCGAGGGGATGGCCGTAGCGGCGGGAGCGCTCGACCTCTTTCTCTAGATTCTCGAATAAGGCCCGGTGATTGGGGAGTCCCGTAAGTGGATCGGTGGTTGCCAGGGCTTCCAGGTGAGCGTTGGCCTGTTTTAACGCTCCATTCTTCTCTTCGACGATGCTCTGAAGGCGCTGGAGAACGCGATTGAATTCGTGGATCTCATGTATCGTCAAGAACTGTTTGATAAAGACCAGCAGGAGCAGCAGCAGGCTGCAACAATACGTCACGATAGCCAGAATACTTGTGCGATCTATCCTCCATAGCGAGAATACGAGCACCAGGACAAGAGGGATCAGTGCGTATGGCAGCAAAGAACGCCAGATAGGCATTGCTTCCAACGTAGTGGCATCCAACATCAAGGCCCGTGTAATCTTCGCATCGGTACTCTGCCAGCGCAGAACTTGCAGCGATAATGCGAGCGCGAAATTTCCCCCTATCCATCCCAGGCTGATCCAGGTGGTATCAAGATCACCATGCAAAACTTTATAGAGCAGAATACTATCCATCAACACAAACAGGATCATGGCCAACGAGAGTCCACGGACTGCATTGCGCAGGCCGCGACGGGTGATGGAGCGCGAAAGCAAGATGAGACAACTGATGAGCAGCAGATCGAAGAGCGCGTAGGCTGCATTAACTACCGTACCAGCGATGGGCATTGTCCGGTTCTCAAACAGGATTGGCCCCAGGACAAAGTACCAACTAAAGGTAATCAATGTCATAATTAACATCAAGCTATCTATCAGGATGCGCAGAGGTACCTTGCTTTTTCCAGCGTCCCGTGGCAACAAGAAAATGCCGACCAGCAGGGCTGGATACGTTCCCAGGATCAAGAGCATGCCAGGAGCAGGAAGTTCCTCTGGCATGTACGCATTATAGTAAGTAAAGATGGCGTTGCCAACTCCTTGACACAGTAATGCAACGCTAAAAGCAAGTGGCACCCAGAGATGGAAACGACGCTGCAACCACCCCGAAGAGTGTCTGGTTCCGATCCAGGCGAGTATCAGACTGGCGAATGCTCCTATTGTTACGGCTGAATCTCCGAATGCGCCGTTGCGGCGGACGATGTGAAAGACATTCACGCTAAGTAGCCAGGCTAAATAAATTGCTAAAAATGAACCAGCAAATGCCAGGCTATACCAGAAGGAACGAGGAATGCCAGCAAAACGTAGAGAAACGCCGTTTTTGTGCCTGTACATACAGATGCCCTTTCGCCGATGACAGATTTCGGGGAAGCGAGATAGCTTATATAAGCCCCACTATTCAAATAGAGAATGTCGTATGCATTTTCCACACACATCTCTATCGGCGAAATACACATATTCAATAGAACAAACGGTATCCAATTTGGAGCAATAGACGCCTTCATTGAGGCAATATGAAGGCGTCAGGTGAATTGGGGCATATCGTCATTGTGGGAAAATACCGTTGTAGTAAGGAAGAATGAATGACTTCCCTACCCTGATTGGTGTTTGGTTCACGATCTGGATAGCTGGATTTATGAGTTAAACTGCATAATCATGCACGAGCGTAGCTCATGAACACAACGCCTGATGGAAGTGGCTTTGATTCGATCAGGCGCAGGTTCATACGCTGCCCCTCGGGGAAGAGCTTCTTGCCACTGCCGAGCACAATTGGGTAAACATGGAGGCTATATTCGTCAATCAGATCGTGTTCGGCCAGGGCATGAACCAGCACGCTGCTGCCATCTATGATGATGTTCTTGCCCGGCTGTGCTTTCAATGTGCGTATTTCCTCGATAACATTGCCGCTGATCAAGGTTGAGTTGCGCCAGGCCGAGGTCGTTGTCAGTGTTGTAGAAACAACGTACTTTGGCACGGTATTCATGAGGTCGCCAAACGGGTCACCAACTGGCATTAGTTCAAATGCCCCACCGTGAATCTGCCATGTTTTGCGTCCCAGAAGCAGCGCATCACAGTAGTTCATTTCCTCAAAGAAGTGCGCTCCAATGTCATCGTGCCAGAATGGCCATGTCCACCCACCGTGGGTGAAGCCGTCATCGGTATCTTCTTCTGCGCCACCAGGCGCTTGTATGACATTATCCAGTGATACAAACTCTGAGACAACGATCTTTCGCATAATTTCCTCCGTATCAAGTAATATCTCTAGATTTTCAATAGTAAAACTCAGCTTCCTGGGAAATAAGGTCACATGACTCCATGTCTCGAAGGACAGGGGTTTGTCACTCCTCTCACGCTTGCCCATGGATCAGGGAGGGATACTAAGATTATAGGTGGGTACTCTTAACTCTTCTTTTTATTGTCTCGCAAAGTGGTTACCGTGTTGTGGGCCAAAATCGCTCACATAGTGTTGAAAGGAGGCCAATGCGTTAATGCACGCCCAGCTTGTTTTCGTCAGTTCCTCACGCTTTTTCTCCACAGCTACGATGGCTTGTTCTGGTCGACCCGCCGCTAGCTCGTCGAGCACCGGCTGGATGACGTTGAAGGTGTAACCAGCATCTCTGAGCAAGACCACGACACGCAGGCGGTGCATCTGCTGCTCGTCATAGAGGCGGTAGCGGCTGTTCTGGTCGCGCACAGGGTGTAAAAGGCCCTGCTGTTCCCAAAAATGCAGGGACGAGACACGCACGCCCACTTGTTTGGCAGCCTCTCCTACTCGGAAGTGTTGAGGATGGGAGGAGTTGTGCACGGGGGTGGATTGCGAGGCCAATGTACGTAGGGCGGCGAGCGTCTGTTCAAGCTGGAAACGTTTATTGGCAAGCTCGGCGTGACGCTCGTCGATCGTTGCAAGCGCGGCGGGAAGATCACCTCGATGAAGCGCTTGCATGATCGCTGGCGTTCGTTGCCAGCCGTAGCCATGAACCATGCTTCTCACCGTTTGGAGGGCCGCAAGATGCTGCTGCGTGTAGAGGCGATAGCCGCTCGGACTTCGCTGTGCTTGCGGTATCAAGCCATTGGCCTCGTAATTGCGCACTTGTTGGACACTGATGTTTCCAGCCAGTGCGAGATCGTGGGTACGCAGATAGGGATGAGCTGTCATGTAAAACTCCCAGGTTCCTTTAGAGGTTTTCTAATGTATACTCTTCTTTTTACCACATCGAACAAGAATATTGAACCTGAAAGGAGTCTGGTAGACCTATAGGCAAGCTCTAAATGCTGCTCAACCCTCCAATTGGGCATCGGTGTTGTACAGTAGATATGTGATCCAGAAAAAAAGCCTGGCCAGCGCGGGATCAAAATGTATGCATGCATCTGAATGGGAATGTTACCCTACATGAGGCAATGGTATGTTATCTGTTGCCCCATGTAGGGTAGCTATGAAGCGAATGATGGAGGGAACTCATATGCCTGAAGCACTATTACATGACGGAAGCACCATCGAGATTGAGATTCACGGTGCAGGACCGACTCTGCTGCTGCCAGTCAATTCACAACCAGTGACCGGAGAGCAGGCCGAGCAAATGCGCAAGTATGGAGCTGATCCATCAGCTCTTGAGGGCAGCCCTGCAACCTGCCCATCGCCAGTTTCAACAATATTCCAGGTTCCATCACACTTCAGTGCAACATCCATCGTGAAAAAGCGGCTCTGAATCTTTTGCGCAACCTGGCGAAAGAGTTCAAGCGGGGGAGAGGTATCGTTCTTATCGCCATAATCGCCTTCTTCCCAATAGGGCGTCGAGAGGATGATCTGACCATCAAGAACAAACAGCCGGAACTCCCTCGTCAAAGGCATATGACTCCTGGAGTGTGATGTTAATGGCTCAAAGTCGACGAACTCACGAAAAACAAGTCCTTCGTTCAAATCTTCGCCCTGCAGTTGTAAGAAGCGCGTAACTACACGCTCAACAGCTTGTCGATCAGATGCTGAAGGGATATAGCACGCTTCGTTCCATTCATGCTTCCTCGACTTGACGAAATCCTTGACGATTATGGGCGTATCTCCAAATGGACGGAGTAGAGCCATCACCTCATCTATGGAAACATTAGATCCAGTCTTGAGCCATGCTGAGCGAGGCGTCATCCCTTCAATGAGTGGATAGGACTCTGGCAGATAATGACAGTGCGTATAGTATTCGTCCACTTGTGCATACAATGGTCACCAACGAAACGCCATTGGCGTGGTGCTCAAGCATGGTTGAAATCGTGCTAGACCTTCCACCTGTATTACCGCTTGTTCACGCGGATGCACAACGTCTGGAGCAAGCGCTGCGTAATGTGCTGCGTAATGCCCTGCGTCATACATTGCCCGGTGGCATGGTTATCGTCGCCGCCCAGAGTACAGACGAACATGTCATCGTGACCATCGAAGATACCGGCGAAGGCATTGCTCCCGATGAGTTGGAACATATCTGGGAACGTTTCTATCAAGCTCAGAAATCGCAGGCACAGGGGGGAACAGGTTTAGGATTAGCCCTTGTCAAGGAGTGGATAGAAGAGATGGGAGGGCAGATCAGCGTCAGCAGCGTGCTACATGAGGGCAGTATCTTCACCTTCACCCTCTCACGTGTGGAAAAGAAAGAAAACGCAGAGCGAAAGTTTTGATTATTGTAAAAGCGAATTTTTATCTCCCTCTTGACTTTCACCCTACCTGAAGGTTGTATGCTGATGACAAGAGCTGTTCACCTATTTGCAAATGGGCAGGAAGAGATGAGGTGAGATGTTAAAGATTCGCGATTTTGCCAGGCTCGCCGAGGTGTCGATGACCACCCTGCGTTACTACGACGAGATCGGACTCCTCAAGCCGATCCAGGTTGATCCTGAGACGGGCTATCGGTTCTACACGATGGATCAGTTGCCGTACCTGCATCGCATTCTGGCGTTCAAAGAACTCGGATTGGGACTCACACAGATCGTCGAGATTCTGGACGAAGGCATTTCTCCTGAGGTATTGCAAGGGATGCTGCGGCTCAGGCAGGCACAACTCCAGCAGCATCTCCAGGCGGAACAGGAGCAACTCGTGCGCATAAATGCACGACTTCTATCCCTTGAGCAAGGCAGTTCTCTGCCGGTCTATGAAGTCGTGCTCAAAGCGGTCAAGCCGATCACAGGTGTCTCTCTGAGCGTGACGAAGACTGATCTGGTGGATCAGGTACACTGGGTTGATGTAATCGACGCTCTGTTGAAGCGCTGTGGGGTCAAACCCATCGATCATCTGCTTGTGCTTCATCCTGAGAGTGAGGACGAGCATACTCCACGTTCAGTGGAGATTGTCGCACCTGTTGACTGGAGAGACACCGATATTCTGGCAACACGGAGTGAGGGACGGCTGACACGGTGCGAGTTGCCAGCTTTTCCCCACATGGCGAGTATCCTTCATCAAGGACCTCCTGCGCTGGTGATGCCAGCCTATCAAGCACTAGGAACCTGGATGGAGAACAATGCATATACTATCGTTGGACCACGCCGCAAGATTTGCCTGCGCCGGGGAGAACGTCTTGACGACACGCTCATCGAGATCCAGTTTCCGGTCGAGAAAGCGGTGTGAACGAGATTGTTTATATGTACAACAGGATTGTGGATATCATCGAAGTAGTAATGTAGACGATCGATGCCGCGAGAATCGGTATCGAGAAGAGGAAAAACAATGCCGACACGTCCAAATAATGAGTGGAATCAGAAGATGATCGAAGATTTTCGTGCCAACAGAGGCAAGGTTCGTGGGATGGTTGAAGGGACATTTCTACCGATGGCCCTGCTGACAACCATTGGTGCCAGGAGTGGTCAGCCGCGTGTAACTCCGGTAGTGTACGTGCAAGAGGGTGATCGTTTGTTCGTCTCTGCATCCAATGGAGGTATGCCAACCAATCCCAATTGGTATCACAATATTCTTGCTCATCCAGAGGTGGCGGTCGAAGTTGGTGATCAGAAATTTCAGGCGAAAGCCGTTGTGATAACTGGGAAGGAGCGCGACGAGCTCTACGCAAAGCAAGCCAGGCTCATGCCCAACTTCGAGGAGTACCAGCAGCAGACGACACGCGTCATTCCCGTCGTGGAGTTGGTTCGCCAGTAAGCGTGGAGATTGCCAAAGGGGACACTGCATCCAGACCTTCGCGTTCAGTTTTCAGGTTTGGATGCAATGACCCTGCCCCCGAATAAGCCAGGTATTCCATGAAATTGTTCTATCAAACGGTATCGCAGAGACGCTGTTTATCTCCACTGCAGCCAGATCAATCCATGATACAACTGGGCTTCCCAAACATTCCAGTCATGATATCCATTCTCCAGATCAAAGGTGTAGTCCAGGTGAAGTGCCTTCAGTTCCAGGATAAATCGTTGAGTATCGGTGTAGTAAGGCTGATCTTTTGTTGCTGCCCCTAGAAAGATGCGCATCTTCCAGGCTTGTGGCCTCGCCGGCAAGACGAAGGCAGGACTATTGGCTTGCATATAGGCTGTATTCTGTCCCCAGATGCTCCCGTCTGCTGCATAGTATCCTGCCAGCGAGATGACTGAGCCAAAGATATCGGGATGATGAACAGCAATATTCATAGCACCGAATCCCCCCATGGAGAAGCCACCAATTGCTCGATAGCCGGATGTGGGGATAGTGCGATACTTCTGATCGATAAAGTGCACCAGGTCCAAAGCCACGAAGTTTTCCATGAGTTGCTTCTGATCAAAGCTGTTTCCCCACTCACTGGTGTCTCCATTTCGCCCATTCCCATCAGGAAAAATCATGATCAATTCGGGTATCGCGCTATGCCCGATAAGAGTATCAGCAGATTGTACCGCTTTGCCACCTCTGATCCAGTCGTACTCGCTCCCTGGAGAGCCGTGAAGCAGGTAAAGTGTGGGATACCGCCGTTCAGGTATTGTTGTATCTTGATAGGATGGGGGAAGGTAAACCAGGAACGAACGGCGTTGCCCGTGGAACGCCGGGCTGGCTATGCTCTCAGCGATTAAGGTGCCACGTGTGGCAACTGCTGGAGGATTGTGTAACCCAACATCGGGCGAAAAAAATAACAGATCACCAATGCCATTGCTCAATAGAAAGAGTCCTAGCAGTGTCAAAAGACCAACCCAGGCAGAGAAAAGGTTCCATGCGCTACGTTGTCGCACCTTTTCTCCAGCAAGCTTCTTTGCTTGCGTGGAACTGAAACGTGTGTGCCAGATCAGTTGCGCCAGTTGCCAGATGGGATCAAGCAACACTTCACCCAACACACTGCCTATGGCTGCGCCAAGATAGACACAGAGCAGTCCGCTGGCAAGGAGAACAGAAATTGTATGTACCAACACGCTCGTATTGAGCTCTTCAAGGTGCCCAGCGGGATCATAGTGTGGCGATAGTTCTTGATGAAGGAATGGCAGAATGTAGCTGAGGCTATATATGATTCCAGCTCCGATCGTGGCTCCCAGGCGTTGTCGGATTACCATTACGCTGATCAGGGCGGCACTGGTACTCAAAAATAGCGCGGAGATTAACCCGGTGGTTAAAGGATCGAGACCAGCAGCAGCTATGGGTGCGGTGAGGGTTTTCATGACAACTGGAGAAAAAAACAACAGAGCAGAGAGTAGTGCGATGATCAATCCAATCAAGCTGCGCCAGAGTGGGGCATACCGCTTCCAGCGCGCTTGCCGTTCCAACTCTGGTGCTTTTCGTGTATCCATATAGAAATCCTCTTTTAGCGCCTGCACCCTTTGAGCAGGACAGAAGCGAATTGGTCGCCTCTGTCCGTTTCTTTCCACTCCTATTCTACCAGAGGGTGAGCGATTTTACCTCGTCGAAGTCCGCGTTGACCTTTGCAGTGCCCGCAAGGGCATACTGCCAGGCTTGCGTTTTGCCTCCGCAAGTCGGGCTTGTTGGTGCAAAGATCGGTTTGTTCGCCTTGGTCGTCGCTGTACGGCTTGGTTCCGTCGAGTAGAGCACTGTATTGGCAATAACGGTACTGCCGCTCGCACAGAAGGCACTATTGAAGCCACTACTACCCGGAAGTGGATTCTCATAAATGCCAGCTTTATAGCCTGCGGCTGTAATGGTTTTGTACCAGTCCTGTATGAATGTCGAATCTACAGCTGAACCGACCTCAACATCAGCGAAGAGAGTATTGCCGGTTGGTACACCGAGCGCTTTAGCCTGCTGAATAGCCTGATTCGCTTTTGTCGTACCCTCGGAACTGGTATCGCCCCCGTGATCAGATTCGATCAACAGAATCTTGATGCTTTGGCCGTGGATGTACGAAACTTCGGATTTCGTCAGTCCTGTTGTGAAGCCCGTTTCCTGGTCCAGATAGCGCCCTACGAAGTCTGGCGTTCCATAGTTGGACTTGATGCTACTCAGAAATGCTGAGGTGATGGAAGCCGTCGTATCTACCCCCCACAATGTCGAACCGGGTGGGGGGGTGGAAGTCGGAGCGGGCGTAGGAGTCGGTGGTGGGGGCGATTTGCCGCCAACAAGGCTGCTCCAGGTCTGTGGGCCCGCAATGCCATCGACGCCCAGACCTTGTTTGCTCTGATAGCTCTTGACGGCGGCGACTGTGAGAGGGCCAAAATCGCTATCGACAACGAGATTGGCTCCATGCGCATTCAGTTGACGCTGCAAGGCTTTAACGGCGGAGCCTGTGTTGCCCTGTTGGGTCGTAATGATGAGAACCGGCCAGGTCTGTGGACCAACAATGCCATCGACGCTCAACCCATGGGCCGACTGAAAAGAACGAACAGTCGAGGCCGTTTGTGGGCCGAAATCTCCATCAATAGAAAGTGAATACCCATGAGCTTGTAGCATTAACTGAATGCTGTAGACGTTTTCTCCGGTGCTGCCTTGTCCAACGTCAGGCCAGGAATATGTCGCAGCGTGTGCCAAAGTGGTAGAGGTAAATACCCCTATACCGAGTGCAAGGATCATTGCCAACATTAGCAGGGAACTGAGAGCTAATAAGCGAGGCTTCTTTTGTTGCATCTTGTATACCTTCCTTCTGGACTCATTTCATTGCCAGATTTACATTTTTAACAGTGGCCGAGAGCATGCCAGGTATTTGGGCCAACGACGCCATCAACCGCCAGGCCTTTTTTCTGTTGGAAATCCTTAACCGCACTCGCTGTCAGATTGCCGAATTGCCCATCTGTTGCCAGAAGTGGGTGGAAATTATACGGTGAGTTGGGGAAGACTTTCTTGGAATAGAGCGAGTTTAGTGTGCTCTGCAATGTTACGACCAGCGAGCCGGTACTGCCATTCTGAAGCGTCGCCGGGCACACCGGTGAGACGCTTCCACCAATATGCACGATTATAGTGGAATACCCTTCGGTGTAAGGGACGTGATAACGCGCGTTGTTATGGAAGTCGGCTAAAGGGTTGCTTCCCGTTTGCACGAGGAGACCGGTATGTCCCTGGCCTTCAAAGTGAAAGGTCACGTCGCCAGGCACTGCCCTGGAGGGAGTGTTGCCAATATTGGTTCCAACTCCGTTCTGGGTCAGATACTGGTACAGACCAGGGATGCCTTCGTCGTTATAGCCACTGGCATCGACCCCGACCCATAACAAATCATAGGTTTTGCCATTTCTAGCATGATAACTGCCATAAGCTGATTGGGAAGAACTGGAAGTCAAGCCGGGCACTTTTCCCTCCGCAGCAAGGGAGCGCGCAACAAATTCCGCGCACTGAAAACTGGGCTGGCCAGACCCTGCCGAAACCCTGGAGGTACACGCGGCAGTTGCGCAATTCCAGTGCGAGTCGGCATATGCTACCGCAGCATTCGTCGCGTTAGGAGCCGCGCTAGCCGCGTGTGCCCCTTTACTTGTATTGATTGATATCAATGCAGCGCAAACGAGGACGACGACAATGAGAGACCCGCCCAGCAGGGGCAGAAACCGACGCGTCTTTTGGGATTTGTCCGTGGTTGATTGTGTTCGAAACATAGATGTACTCCTTTACCTGGTGAGAATAAAGCGAACTCAATTGTCGCTTTCACTTAAAGTTCGTTTTACATAATTGCAATCCAGGTGATAGAAATGGAAGAGAAGCTTGCTTGTTTCAGCCTCCCATCAAATGAAAAAGCATTGCAACTATTTTTGTTCAAGGTTGAGTTCGCTGATCGGATTTACCTTTCGCATCGAAGAATACCGCAGAGAGGTTATAGAGAGAACCACAAATGCTCGTCTTTGTGTCGGCTTCGACTCGTCTTTTCGCTAGACGAGCTGTAAAATCACGCTCGCCCGGTCTTATATAGGGATAGAAGAGCGTCCCTTGTGAGAGGTTTCTGGTCAAGAAAGTACCAATAGCTATTTCTTTGCTCTATCTTTTGTTTTGTGGGATACTTCTTGTATAGAAAGAGTTAAAAGCAAAATAGGTCTCTTTGTAGGAACCATCGCGGCGTACCACGCGAAACCATCGGACAATCTGTCGAAAATCAGAAAGGCAATAACGGAGACATCTTCGCTGGAGGAACCAGACTGTGCAATATAATATGCTGCTCAAGCAGGCACGCGAGGAACATGGGTGGTCTCAAAAAGATGTTGCGGAGAAGATTGGCACTGACTCGAAGACGGTGAGTCGCTGGGAACGGAGAATCGCATATCCCTCTCCGTATTTTCGTCAAAAGCTCAGCGAACTTTTCAAGAAGGATCTTCGCGAACTGAATCTGCTCAATTCTGCTGAAATGGTGCGAGAAGATGGCGATCCTCCCATCTCAAAGCTTCCAGTAGTGGTGTTTGAAGATACTGAGAACCTTCCAGACAAGCACATCGCTGATATCGATCAGCATACAGTAGTAAACGTGTCATCTGGTCAACAAGTACGTACCACTGCCTTACAACAGCAGAATCGGAGGCGGATGCTTGGACGGCTGCGTCATTCCTATAGTGAATTGCTGGAGTATTCGTTACAGAAACTCGTCTGGATCGAGCTGGGCCTTGCTGAGATGCCTAATACCGTACAAAATGCCACAAACCGACTGGTGCGTTTATCTCAGAAGGATGCCCAGACGCTTCCTCCCGGCACCTCGATCCTGGATGTTTACGAAACCTCTGAGCACGAATTGCTCATCCTGGGAGAACCAGGAGCGGGCAAATCTACGCTGTTGCTGCACCTTGCCCAGAAGTTGGTGCAACTGGCAGAACAAGAAGAAGCGCATCCGTTGCCGGTAATATTGCGCCTCTCATCCTGGGCCGAACAAAAGCCCGCGCTGGAAGATTGGATGAGCGAACAACTGGCCTTGACCTACGATGTATCACAAAAACTGAGTACACGCTGGGTGCGCAACGAACATATCCTCCCACTGCTTGATGGTCTGGATGAGATGGACGCAGCATCCCGCTCGGCTTGTATTGCAGCCATCAATGCCTATCATCGTGAGCATCTGCTTGTTCCGCTCGTCGTCTGTTCCCGCCGGACAGAATATGAAGATGCCGCCAGTCAGCAGAAGCTGGCACTCCAGCATGGCGTGCTCATTCAGCCTTTGACACTTGAACAGGTCAATGCTGCTTTTGACCAGATCGGTCAACCACTGGATGCCTTACGACAGACCCTCCAGACCAACCAGGCATTACAGGAACTGACCACAACGCCTCTGAAGTTGGGTATTTTGATGCTAACCTATTCGAGAACTCTGGTACCAACACTCTCCCACGATATATCGACGCTGCAAAGGCAGATGTGGACCGATTATGTGGCACTTATGATCGAGCAAAAGGGAGATGCGAAGCACTATTCACTCCAACAGACCAGTTCATGGCTGAACTGGCTGGCACGCAATCTACAGAACCACTACCAGACGGTGTTCTACCTGGAGCGTGTGCAACTTGACTGGCTGCCGGATAATCTGCGGAAGCGTGCTTTCTGGTTGACGATGCGCTTGCCTCTCTTCCTGCTAGGTATCCTGGTCAGTTGCATCATTGGCATGTTTTTACAAACCGTTTTTGATCTTACAACTGGTATTCAAGCTGCGATCCTCGGAAGCTTTCTTGCGGGCTGTGTTAGCCAATCAGCCAGTGTCAGCCCAGAGGTTGGCACTCTTAACACGACACGAAAGAGGCAGTGCAGATACTATCTGGGAAGAGGACTGATTGGTGCTGGCATCGGACTTAGTTTGGGGTTGAGTTTCGGATTCGAGTGGGGGCCAGGGTATGGAGCTGGTGATTGGTTGCGGGATGGCTTGATCTACGGAAGCATCATCGGACTCGTTTGCTGGTTGCTCCTGGTTTTGTTCCCACTTTTACCTTCTCAGAGTGCTTCTCCTCGTGCTCCGCAGCTATCGGCGTACCTGCGTTACTTGCTCTCTACGCTTCATCTACGGCGTACGTTCCTTGGTGCGATCGGGCTTGGGTTTGGCTATGGGCTGAGTACTGGACTGAGCTACGGGCTGAGCTATGGGGCAAGTGCCGGACTCAATATTCTGCTGAGCTACGGATGCGTTATTTTTCCCATCAGTTTGATCGCTGAGAAGAACAGAGGAGGTATTAGTCTGACCGAGCGTTTGCGCTGGAGTTGGAGCAGTTTCTTTCGCAGTTTGCGCTCTTTCGAACATTGTGTTACCAGTGGAGCACTGGCTACAGGTCTTTTTCTGATTGTCGGGTTGAGCTACGGACTCACCACCGGGCTGGGTCTCCAGGTGAGCACTAATTTTGGCTTCCGGCTGAGCTATGGGTTGAGTGATGGACTAAGCACCAGACTAAGCGCCGGGCCAGGTAGCGGCCTGATCAATGGGCTGATGATGGGGTTGATTGTCGGAGGGGGTATCGGGCTGGGCTACTGGCTAGGATTGGGACTCTTTCAGAGTATTGCACAGGAACAAATTGAAGATCAGGATCGCCAGAGCCTCAATCAAGGTGTGCGTCGATCTGCACTGAATAGTACCATCATTGGCCTTCTCAGTGCAGGACTCCTCGGAGTCCTCGGGTTCCTGGGTTACGGGCTGAGCTACTGGCTGAATGAGGGATTGAGTGAAGGGCTGAATAAGGGACTGAGTGAAGGGCTGATCTATGCGCTGAGTGCTGTGTGGCTCTTTGCCATTGGTGGCGGCTTATGCGGCTGGGCCGTTAGTGGTGGATGGGCAGTACTACGGCATTTTGTTTTACGCTGGTTACTACACAGGAGACATGTTTTTCCCTGGCATGCGCAGGCATTCTTTAATGATGCAACCGCGCGTATTCTCTTACAGCACGTTGGGGGTGGGTATAGTTTCATCCATCGCCTCTTGTTGGAATATTTCGCAAATCTCGATGATGGGAATGCTTCCCCTCCATGATTTTGCGGGATGGAGAAGTTATAAGGAAATCAGGGAATGCAGCGATATGGCACCGAACGCTCATCACTGTATTCCATTCTATGAAAATGGCTCATCCACAAAGAATGGAACCGTGTCTTCTGCTAAAGCACAAAGGGGATGAGCCGTTTCGTGCGCCGCATATATTCCTGGAGGACGTGCTCTTCTTATTTATGAATTTTCCTCAGCCCGTTTCGCCCAGAAATGCCAAAAAAGCGCTATTGCCAGTATATCATGGGTGTGCTCGAAGGTGTGCTGCAGCGTCTTTGTTACAAGCCAGCGTAGCGTAGCTTCTCCCCAGGCCCAGGTGTCGAGCGAGCGCTCCAGTGTTTCTTCGTCACAGCGCTCCAGCAGGGCAATCTCTTCGATCCTGACCTTGCGAAATCCTTCCAGGGTTGCTACGAGATCAACGCCTATGTGCCAATCGTTCTCCTCTTGCAGGTCTTTCTCTGAAAGGTGGACCTCTTCTCCCAACCATTGGCGCATACTGGGCAATGCTAGCTTACTTTCGTAATACATCATGTGAAACACATGCCGGGCCATTGGCCAGTCTTCTGGCTTATGTGTTGGCGTCTCACTTCCTATGCCATATGTTCATTTTATCACATCAATTCCTTTCAGACAAACGATTTTGCATTTTAACGACTGGTGCGATTTTCGAAAGCAGAACAAGTTTACATTCTTTTTACAGTTTCGTGAGTTTTAATTTGTTTCTACATGATACATTTAGCGATGGCAGACCCTATCTTTCTTGCCAGTGCTAAAGGTTTTTGTTAACGAGAACAAGCATGTTGAATATAAAAAAAGGAGCATGTCTATGGCTGAAAATACAGCGACAGCTATACCAGGTCAGCCTGAGTATAATATTGAACGGGAGACGCCCTTTCTATCTCCTTTGTGGCAACGTCTATTGTTAGGCGTCGTAATCCTCATTTCTTTATTCATGAATTTCTTTCAGTTGGGGCAGAGTGGCTTCGGAAACCTCTTCTATGCCAGTGGAGTAAGAAGTATGCTGGATAGCTGGCATAATTTCTTCTTTGTTTCCTATGATCCTGGTGGCTTTGTGACCATCGATAAACCGGCCCTTGGTTTCTGGTTACAGACCATCAGCGCAAAGCTCTTTGGCTTCACGCCTTTCAGTATTTATCTCCCCCAGGCACTCTCTGGAGTATGTGCAATAATACTGCTCTATTTCCTGGTCAAACGCCATTTTGGGGTTGTAGCGGGTCTCCTGGCCGCGCTGGCACTGGCCGTCAGTCCCATCAGTGTGGTGACGAACCGCAACAATACGATAGATAGCACATTAGCCCTGGCTCTCTTGCTAGGAGCATGGGCTGTATTGAGAGCTGCGGAGACGGGAAAACTGCGCTGGTTGTTGCTAAGCGCTGCTTTTGTTGGAATTGGCTTCAATATCAAGATGGCCGAGGCGTATCTGGTTATTCCTGCCTTTGGCGTGCTCTATCTACTGGCGGCCCCAAGAACAATATGGACGCGCATCTGGCACCTGGGACTGGCACTCCTGGTCCTGCTGGCAATCTCGGCGGCGTGGATAGTAACGGTTGACCAGACACCAGCGTCACAGCGACCGTATGTCGGCTCCACACAGGATAACTCGGAGATCAGTCTCGCGACGGGCTACAATGGACTCAATCGTATTCTTGGACGAAGCTTTGGCGGCGGTGGGCGTGGAGCAGGCAGAAATACAGGCACGACAACGACCTCTAGCACTCCTGCTGGCACGCAGGCAGGTGGAACAAACGCGGGTGCCAGATTTACAGTTGGTGCAGCTTTCGGGGGCGGCGGTGGACCTTTTCGACTCTTTCAAGCTTCTCTGGGAAGTCAGATAGGTTGGCTGCTTCCGCTGGCTATCGCCGGAATGCTTGCCCTCGCATGGCAGCGTCGCTGGCGTTTTCAAGTAGACAGCCAACAAAAATCACTCCTGCTATGGGGCATGTGGCTACTTACGATGGGTATCTACTTTAGTGTGGAAAACATCGCGCACCAGTATTACCTGACAGAAATGGCTCCTGGTGTGGCTGCACTCTTCGGAATCGGCGTCGTCGTTATGTGGCAAGAATATCGACAACCTGGCTGGCGCGGCTGGTTGCTTCCGCTGGCATTGCTTGCAACAGCTGCAGTACAGCTCTCAATGCTCAGCAGCTATCCAACATGGGCACAATGGATGATACCTCTCATTGGCATCTTATGCATCCTTGCTGCACTGGTTCTGCTGATCGCACGCTTCCTTCCACGCATACGGTTGGATACGCGCTATCTTGTACCCATTCTCTCTGTGGGCGTGCTGGCCTTACTAATTGCACCCGCGACATGGTCGGCGATCTCGGTCATACAAAATAACGAGTCGTCATCGCCAACTGCTGGACCCACTGCGAGTGAAAGAGGCCAGGGTTTCGGAGGGGCACTGGGAGTTGCGGCAGCCGCGTTCGGTGGGAGCGCCACTGAAGATCCAATGTTAATAAAGTACCTGGAGATGCATCAAGGCACTAGCAAATTCATCGTCGCCACCGCCAGTTCGATGACCGCTGACGGCATCATTCTGGCAACCAATAAACCTGTGATGGCGATGGGCGGTTTCAGTGGGAGCGATTCTATTCTCACCACGAGCAAACTGCAACAATTGATCTCTAATGGAACAGTACACTACTTCCTGACGGGCGGTGGTGGAAGAGGTGGTGGCTTCAACATCAATGATCTACCCGAACAATATAGAGATATCGCCCGCGAATTTGCTGGTAGAGGTGCAGGTGGCTTCGGCGCAGGTCAGAGTACTCTGACAACCTGGATAACGCAACATTGTACACAGGTCCCTAAAAATCTGTGGTCAACGCTGCAATCTAATTCTGGTTCAACCGGTGGTATTGGTGGCTCCGGTCAGGTTGCTGCCAGCCAGTTGTATGATTGTTTTGCGACTCATTAAGAAAAAAATGCGGAGGTGGGCGTGCGCATAAACGGTCCCTAAGTTTACTGATCCATATCGAATTGAGTACGCCAGACCTTGATGCCCTTTTCCACCAATTGGAGAGCCAGGGCGTTCATTTCTTGCAGCCTCCTGTTGATCGCCCGTGGGAGCGGCAGATGTTCACCAATGACCCTGATGGCTATCATCTTGAGATCGCGCAGGGACGATGGGGATAGTCAAAAACGAGCAATGGTGAACATGCTCATGAAGCTGAGCTAGCCACGTCTCTGGCAGACATAAATCATCGCAGGAGACGTGGCGGTTAGAGGTTCCTGATCTATAATATACGCGCAGGCCAATTTGTGAGAGAGGGGAGCGATGAGAAAATCGCATCGTTTTTGGGATTTGAGTTTTGCTTGGTAGGATCAGGCTATTTGATGAACAAGCGTGAGAACCTAGAAAACCTATAGGAATTCTGCTCATTTTATCAGACCTTTACCACTTGATGAGGTCCACCACTTTTATTAAATTTGAAAATGAACTCGCTTGATATTAGGAATCACTTCGTAGTGCCTGCAGGGTCTCAAACAATACATCATCCAATCGCCAGATTTTAGAGGTATCAGGCGGATCTAAGGGACGCTGCGATAACCCTTCATCACGCAAAATTTTCATAATTTTCCGCGCTGCATTCTTACGCTCATGTAACGTAAAGCACTCGTTTTTCCTTAATAACAGAGATGCTGCTGCACACATTATTGCATTTTTATCATCTAGAGCATTTATAACAGTGTTTCTTGCATCTTTATCCATTCTCCATCGTTTTGAAAGCTGCATCCATGCCAAATTACCAGCCTTGCAAGGATTCTTGAAAGATGATATCACGCCCTCTCTTGTTAATTGCGACCATGCCTCTCCCATCATTTCTGTCATATCTGTGCAGGCGTCTAGTAACTCTGTGATATCTTTCTCTTGTAAGGAGGATGATTGTTGCTGTAAGGTTAAGATCCATTGTGTGCGCTCATTGGTATGTATACAAGGTACGGGTGTCTTTGTACTGGTTGCTACTATAACAGATGCAAGCACCTGTTTTATCAGACCGATCAAAAAGCGCTGTTCAGAGGTGAGTAGTAATCGTTGCCTCTTTAGTTGTGTGAATTGTTGCAAACAGCTCTGAATTTCTTGCCTATACTGTATCATAGTATCATTTTTACTCCTTATAATACTGTATATACAGAGCAAAATTGTAGATGTATGTTCATTTCCCGGTTCCAGTCCTATGCATAATTCTCTAAAGACTACACTGTAATCTAAAAAAGAATCAAAGCTTCTAATACTTTTGAAGTATTTAAAGCTTCTAAAGTATTTAATATCTTGAAATTTGTCGAGATATCTAATATCCCTTGTATCACGAAGATCACGAAGGTCTTCGAGACCTCCGAGGTCTCGAAGATACCGAAGATATCGAAGATCGAAGATGTCTCTAAGATTGCGAAGATACCGGAGATATCGAAAGTCGAGAAGATCACGGAGATATTGAAAGTCGAGCAGGTTTTGAAAGTCGAGCAGGTATCGAAGGTCCCGAAAGTCAAAGAGATATTGGATATCTAGAAGATATCGGATATCTAGAAGATGTATATTGATGATCGAATTAAGTGCCTGAGTTCTTTTGTGATCTCTTAAGGGGAGAGCATTTTGTAGCTCCGTTGCTATAGCACGGCGGTGTTGTTCATTCCCTGGATAAAGCAAAAGTCTCAGATCCAAACATGGCTGATATGTTACGCTTTTGCCTAGTGCCATCTCTTTCTGTAGTTCTCTATTCCAAGTTACCTGCCAAGGTGTATTTTGTGCACTGGAAGAACATTCACTTATAAGCAATTTCTTGAGGAGCCAGGCATGTGGAAAACGTGCTGTTGTGCCTATTTGTAGCAGTTGTACTTGTATCTGGCGCATATTGTATTGAGCATGTTTCTTCCATTTCTCATTTACCTCAATTTGCTTATCCCATCTTTTGTCGTGGAGACCCACAGGGAGAGCTACAGGTGTGAGCAGATAATCTAGTTCGAGTGAGTGCTGCATGAGACGTTCCAATAGTTCAGGTCTTTCTTTATTCCACTGATCCCATTCCTTTTTTAGCTATATGACATTGAATTTCACCATCAAACCATAAACTACAATCAACTACACAATTAGCTGCTAAAATAAGGCTGTGATGCAAAAATTCATCATATTCATCACTGGTTTCAAGGAGAATATGGAGCAGGTCACTTGCCTCTTGTCGCTCCTTAGGGCTGTTCTGCATATTTTTATATGCGATGAGCAACTGTAATGGCTCATGCCATGATGCCTGGTGGCAGCACTTTTGAATGAACAGTTGAAGCTGATCCAATGGCAAGCGCAAAAGGTATTGAGCCACAAAATACTCCTGGAAGGTACGATGCATGAAACTGAATAAACTCTCTCCTGACTCGATAAGGATGCCACTTATGCGTAGTGAATCAATAAAATCCCTTACATTTTTTTCGGTTTTGTTATAATCAGATAAGCCATTCATTTTCCTACTTACTATTTCTTTGAGTCTTGTCTCTGTCAGAAAAAGATTGCTGCTATGTATCTGATAAGCTAGAAGACCAAGTATTTCCTCTACTAATGACATCTCCTCAGCCAGAAAAACGCTACATCCTTTTTCTTGATTCCAGTTGTCGAGTAGTGTGAGTGTAACAATTTGGAAAAGTTCGATGCGACGGTGCGGCAGAGTTTTGCCACTCTGTTGAATCATGGCAGGGATGGTCAGCATCAACGGATTAACGGCGAGTTGTCTGATGTTAGGGTTATGCTGAAGCGCTTCCCATAGATATTCTTTTTGCTCTAAACCCTCTTTATCGGCCTGTATTTTCTGCTGCGTGGTGAGTATTTTTGTTTCTTGGGTGAACATTTTCTGATAGCGCTCAACCGCTGGACACCAGCGCTCAAGGAATTGTGCTATTTGCTCATCTTTTAGGTATTGTAACGTATAGTGCGAGTATTTTGTAAATTTTTCCCCTTCATAGCCAACAATACGCGAAGTAATGATAAAGCGATTAAAGTGCCTTGTGTTCTTCCTTGTCGGTGAATAGTGAGTAACAAAAGTAGTAATATGTTCGGTTACGCATCGCCACGCCTCTTTATCTTCTATTTCATCCAGGCCATCCATCAATACCAGACAATGCCCCTGCTCCAATTTATCTAATAGCTGCTCACCCAATTTCGGTTGCTCTGGATTGAGCCTTCTGAAATAGTCTACAAGAAACTGTTGAAAGGATTGCATTTCATTCTCAGGCTTGCTCAATGTTTTTGCATAATCACTGATACGAATTAGAATAGGAATTTGTGCTGGCGCTAACCCATCAGGTAGAACATATCCGAGTTTCTGATATCTCTGTATTGTGTGACCGAGGAGCCAGAGCAGTGAGTTGAGCCTATGTCTCCAACCCGTTAGACGACTGGAACGTGCCATGTGATATGCTAGCCAGCGCAATGTCGTACTTTTGCCAGAACCCGGAGGACCCAGGATGACCGCTCCTGGTTGTTTAGCAGTGAGCTGTTTCATTACATACTCTACATTGATTTTCTGGGGTTGCCTTGTGTTTGATATATTCTGTCCTCGCTGTGAGTGCCATACCACATGCATAGGTTGAAGCGCTTCCTCTCGCTGTTCTGGAGTTAAATCAGTACGTAGACGTAACTCTTCTATCTGCTTGAGTTGTTCGGTAGGCCAATCAAAACAGGGCGATCCATCAACGCGTGCAAGTGAATAAAAGTATCGTCAAGAGGCACCCTTGGTGAAATCAATGTCGATTGTTGTGCAAAGCCCACTAGTGTCTGAGCATAATTTGTATCTTCTATGTGACACAGATATCTCTTCAGAGTCTGTTCCCTGCTGTGATGTTCTCCTATGGCAGTGATAATACCGGTAAGCACGAGCAGAAAGATGAAAACTTCTGCAACGAGATGACCATAAGAAGAAATAAACTGTTTCTGAGAGCCACTTGGGGTCCATGCGATAACAAGAGGAATTATAACAAGTGTTAAGATTGCAAGTAGCGATTTAAAGCTTATACGTGCAAAAACATATAGCATTGATCCATGCACCTCCGTGTAATTTATTGTCTAATATGATAAATGATCATATTCAGAATTGACTGCTAAGTGATAAAGCAGGCTATGGATATAATAAATAGATTATATCATGTATTGTTGGTATTTACAAAGAAAATTGATTGTGGTTATAATTGTCTCTATTTTTAGAATACACTTTTTTAGATGTACCTTTCTAAATTTCTATCTAAAAATCTTATGCTAGGCTACCCCAACACACACGAAGCCGTGAAAAAGAAAGATGAGGTGCTAGAGGGTATTCAAGGTCATCGATTGGAAGCGATGATTATGATGGCGATTATTACAGGTATGCGGAAAGGGGAGATCATCGCGTTACGTTGGTCGGATGTTGATCTTGAACGGCGTTTGTTGCGTGTGCTTTATACCGTAGACCGCATTCCTGGGTATGGGTATGTCGAGAATGAGCCGAAGACTCAGGCGGGAAAGCGTACTATTGATTTGCCAGAATTTTTTATTAATATGCTTAAGTTGCATCGGGTCAAACAGGAGGAACAGCGTCTCAAGGTTGGAGAAGCCTGGGAGGGTCGTGGTTTAGTGTTTCCTGATCTGAAGGGAGGGTATCTCAATCCTAATCAGGTGCTTACGATGTTTAAGAAGATACTCGAACGAGCCGGGCTTCCGCATATGCATTTTCATAATCTGTGTCATAGTGCTGCAACGATCCTGATTAGTATGGGGATTAATCCAAAGGTTATTCAAGAGTTGCTGGGGCATAGTGACATTTCTATCGCGCCTGGCATTTATGGTCACTTGTTTCCATCGATGCAACAGGATGTTGTTGATAAGTGGCAAGGGGTGTTTGGTAGTACTGAAGAGGATGAGGATGAAGAGGGTGATGAGGACGATGTAGAGCCTCTATAATTTTGCCCTCATTTGCTTTTTGCTCTCAGTTTTGCCCTCACCTCTTCAATCTGAGGGTTTATGATGAAAATAAGTATACCTATAAAAGAAGGTGGGAAGCCAGTTTATAAGACTGCTTCCCACTTTTATTTTTTATGCCGAAGGGGGGACACGCAAAGTCTTGTATCTCTCTGTTTTTCATTGTCTTTTATGTCTTCATTCTCCTTCTTTGTTGGTTGCTTCTTTGTTTCTTGAAGTTGTGATGTGTTTCGGTGTCGCTACATTTGTTGCTACACTGCTTCCTCTTACATCGCCACCTTTGACGTTGCTACATATTTTAGACTGAGTGTTGCTACATGAGCAATGCTTCTTTTGTATGTGGCGTTGGAGAACAAAAATCAGTGTGATTTCATGCTTGTACTTTTGTGTTTGTTGTTTGTTTTTCTAGCGTTTTCAAGGCATGATCTGTTATACTTGTGGATAGATGACGGTCTTTGCTTTGGGATTGGAGTTACAAATTGCCTACCCATGATGAGCGGTTAGCCGCATTAGAAAAAGATGCTGCAACCATGAAACGCGATATCATCTACAAACTTGATGATACTAACCATGCAGTAACAATAATCAGGGGGCTTGTTGATAACGAAGAACGGGATATTAGAGATATCAAGAGCGACATAAGAGAGATTAAAAGTGATGTAGGTTCTGTCACTGCTCGTCTTGATGGAGTCAATACACGGTTGGAAGGATTGAAGGGGGAGATTAGAAGTATCAAGGATTTACAGAATGGGCAAGGACAAGATATCACAAATATTAAGCGTCGCCTGGATACCTTAGAAGAAAAGTTTGATCAACGTTTTGATAAGATTGAGGGAGAAATGGGTGCAATGGAAAACCGCATTTTAGATGCATTCCAACAACTGGTTACGATCATTGATACACGGCTCCCTCAACAGGAAAAGTAAATAGGCATACAAAACACCTTGACTTTGTTACCCAACAATACAAAGTCAAGGTGTTTTCTTTTGTCCTGTTTTGGTGTTGGGTAACACATATTATACTTGCATAGATGCAAAAGGTAATTAAAAATTATGAATGTTGGGTAACAAGATAATAGTATTCTATAGTTATATATATTATAATTATTTCATAGAATAATAATTGCATGTGTAGAAAGGGGTAATGCATTGTCAAGAGTACATCGTGTCGATAATGTTGGTATGCATATAGTAAGTAGTTCTTCTCGACCATACGGGAAGTGTCCACGTTGCAAAGAAGTAAAGCCGATACATTGGGTATCAAAAACACGTGCACTCTGCTATGCTTGTCTTAAGAAGACAGGAAAAAAACGTTATATTCCAAAATTAGCAAAGGAATGTAGCACTTTACCTCCAACTAGACCAAAGAGAAAGAATAGACGTTTGTACTAGCAGTTAGCAACATTCATAGAGAAGTGATTTTGATAATTATACAAATAAAAACACCTTAACTTTGTTACCCAACAATACAAAGTCAGGGTGTTTTTATGTGCTTACTTATTCCTTACTTTATCTGGTATGTCGCTAGCAAACAACGGGAAAGAATAGTGCAGTCGGTAGATATCGCCTCTATCAGTAAGAAAGTCTACACTTAGAGGCGCTCCATCTTCATTATAAACTGTCCTTTTTATTTTGAGTAAAGCAGATGGATCATCTGTTGACATACCAAAAATTTCGCGTTCTAAAACTGTGGAGTGTACAACGTCGACTATCTCGGTGCACCAAAAAGGTTTTTTTCCTAATTTAAACATGAGTTGATAAAGATCAGTATCCGGTTTATCAAGTTCAGGCATGAGAGGAGAAAAAAAGTAAGGAAGGTAAGTATCAGAAATTGCAACTAAGACCCCAGGTTTTTGATATTGATATGAACGAAGGAAAATTATATTATCTCCTTCAGCAATATTTAGTAAAGAAGCAATTTCAGCATCAGCATATAGAGGCTTGAGTCCTTTTACTTCTAAGTGCGGACTATTATTGTTTTGCGTAACATCAGACATAAACCCGCTCTGCCTGGTTGAAGACATTCTATGTCGAATGTTTAAATCAGCTACCCTATATTCATTGATTGCTGCATTGTTGGAGCCTGTTCGCTCTGTTATCGGGCTTATTTTGATAAGTCCTTCACCCGCAAGACGAAGCAGTATAATCTGAGTACTTGTGTTGCTGGTTTTGTACTCATCATCAATGGACTTTGGAGTGATAATTTGATTGGTTTTGTATTCCCCATTAAGGATTTTTTTTCGGATGTCCAAGTATGCCAGTGATGTTTTAGTGTTTGATCTAAGGTCTGATGGTTGTGTGTCTAAAACTTCTTTTGTTGTTGGTCCCCGCATGGTTTTAAATCTCCTTATGCTGAATAAGTTTTTAAAAGTTCTAGCAACTTAACTACTTGTTCAAAAATGTCTTTGACTACAGCATCAATAACAAGATTTCCTTTTTCTGGATTAGATTGTTGAGGCTTACCCCATATTCCTGTTTTAGAAATGGCACGTATGCCAAGTGTTTGAAAAACGGATTGTGGGAGAACTGGTTTGATATCTGGTATAAAATCTATCTCATCGAATCGGGCAACAAGATCAGGCCAGTAAGCTTGTACGATGGATGTTTCTATCATTCCAGCATGAACATCAGGGAATAATAAGTCTTCTTCTTTTTGCCATATTCGACTTGCTAGAGATAATGTTTGAATGACTGTTGCAGGGATGTTTTCTCTTGCAGTGATTTCTGTTGTAAGAGATGCAAGTGTACCATTCCCTCCATGCCAGTTAACCAAAACTAATAAAAGTGGTGTTCCCCAACTTTTCAAACTAAAAGCAATATCATACAAAAGAGATGAAATGGTGCTGGTATTCAACGCGATTGTTCCTAATCCTTTGTGTTCCCACGAACAGCTGAAAGGGATTGCAGGTAACAAAATTGCTTCATCTTGAGGAAAGGTTTTTAACAATCTCTCGGCTATGAGTTGAGCAATGCGTAAATCGGTATCTGTTGGCAAATGTGGCCCGTGTTGTTCATAACTTCCTATGGGTAATAGAACAACCATTCTATTCCTCTGATGTAACTGTGGCATGGGTGGATTGATATACATTTTGACCTCTCCCTTGAAAATTCATATTTAATATCCGTTTACGATTTTTATTATACCATAGTATAAGACGATTTTCTATTATGAAAATTGATATCCAAAAATCATTGACAAGTACCGAATTTCATGTTATAAATTTGACAGAGCTTCGATTTACATTATCGAATACCGAAGTCAATATTAGAGGTTCTAAAAACTTTAACAAATGAGGCTAGCGGGTATGTTCCGCTCTCCAAAGCATGTGACTCCTGGAAGGAATGGCGTGTAAAAGGAGTCGAAACGGGAAACCGTGTGCAGTGTCTAGAGTCTCTTAAAGCGGCTCTAGAGCTACCTTTGCAGAAGTCATGCACCACTGCAAGGAAGACAGGTTGTTTTGAGTCCCTCTGTGTGAAGGCGAAAGAAAGCGCATAGAGGTGGTCTTACCAGAGGCCAATAGACAGCACAACGTTTCGACGGTTGTAACGACTCACAACAGACTGTATCCCCTCAAAGGTCGATTGAGGGGATTTATTTTTTCTTAAACACCTGGAAAGAAAGGGGGCGTGAAGATGCCAAAGAAAGCAGAATATCAAATCGTGTGGTCAGACACACTTCAGAGCTATGAACTTCTTCATAGCCCTTTTTCTTACCCTCTTACCTCGTATTCCTCATTAGAATTATGGCTGGACCATTCGACAACCTTTCATGTTTGTTCCTCAACAGGTCAGACGTTTACTCTCCGAAAAGAAGTTAAACAGCGCGGAAACGGCTACTGGTACGGCTACAAGCGGGTCAATGGCAGAGTTGAAAAAAAGTACATTGGTGAGCAGAACAAAGTAACGCTTCTTTTGTGCGGTGTTGGGGAACAAAAAATAGCGTGTTTTGTTTAGGTGAAAGTATGTTATACTCCATAGGAGTGAAGGGAGAAATGCAAATGAGTACGAAACTTCCGCCTCTTTCGGCAAGAGTTACAGCACTAGAACGTTCGCAAACAATATTGAATGCACGTATTGAAGAAATAGCAGAAGACGTAGCCGATAGTTTTGAGCAACAGGTACCCTATCAGGTTCGGATAGAGCAGAAAATAGATGCTCTAACAGAAGAAGTTGCAGCGATCAAAGCTACAATGGCAACCAAAGAGGATGTAGCCGCTTCTGTAGTTGCTTCAGAAGAACGCATGCAAGGAAGTATAGCCGCTTTAGAAAAACGGGTGCTTAACGCATTTCAACAGCTTCTTACAGTGATTGATCAACGTCTACCACCACAAGGAAAATAAGTAGACAAATAAAAACACCCTGCTTTGTTCTGTTGGAGAACAAAATCAGGGTGTTTTTCATTTTGTACTTTTGTCTCTGTAGTCAGTTTTTCTAGCATTTGTTCCCCAACGTCTGTTATACTATCTGGGAAGATAGATGAGAGTCGCTGTTAGGGATTGGAGGTACCATGTCAACATATGAAGATCGCATAGAAGCTTTGGAACAAAGGATTGCAGATATCGAACTAGAACGCCTCTACGAGAAGAGAAAGACGGCAACGAGCACCCCTTCTGAGCAGGCGTATGATATTAAACAAGTCAATCACCGTCTTACTATGCTTCTTGGTGTCACGTCTGGGCAAGAACACACTATCAGAACGATGCAGGGTGATATGGACTTGCGCTTTGATGCAGTAGACGTTCGCTTTAATCAGGTGGATGCTCGTCTCAATAATATTGAGGCAACCATGGCAACCAAAGAGGATGTATCCACTTTGAAAGGGGATATTACTGCTTTTTTAGAAGATCGTATGCAAGGAAGTATGGACGCTTTAGAGAAACGCGTATTGGATGCATTCCAACAACTTGTTACAATCATTGATACACGGCTCCCGGCGCAAGAAAAATAAGTAGACAAATAAAAACACCCTGGCTTATTCCATTGGAGAACAAAAGTCAGGGTGTTTTTATGTATTTAACCTCAATGTTGTTGATGCTCAGTTCCTATTCTTCTAATTTCAGCTATTTCACGAGAAACATTTCTCCTGTTCATGTTTAACTGACCTAGCTTTTTTCCACAATGAGGACAAGATACTACTGTTAAATCTCCCTCATGCTGAAATTGTACAAATGCAGTAGGAGCAGGGCCACCTGTAAGCCAACGTATAACATCTGAACCTTCATGCTGGAAATGAGGTTCTTGGTGGGGATGTCCAGTAAGCTTATATCTTACTTTTTGCTCTGCTGTAAGGTCTATCATTGATTTTTCCTCTCTTTCAATACTTTTTGATAATCTCTTGCAAATGGTGAAGTTGTTGTTGCAAGGTCTAATTCAAAACGCTTTCTATTGCTTCCTGGTAGTGGAGGAAGTTCTGTAAAACCTGCATCTCTGCATAATTTTATTGCATGTGGTGCTCCACTTGAAGCATGAAGTTTTTCGACTATAATATCTCGTCTCGCTAAATCACCTAGCGTTTCTATACATCCTTGTATTAAACGCATACCATATAATTCCTCTTTGGGAGTACCTTTTCTAACCTGTAAATCTAAAGAGAGACTATATACAGGTTTTCCAGGCACAAAAGGGAGTATACTGTCAGGCATTTCTAATATCTGCTGGTATCTTAAGTAGAAATCGTTTTGTTCTGCGATCATTATTTCCTTTAGTATATCTTCCCTAAAAGGTATGATACCTAAGAAGCCAACTGTTATATCCTCTTTTTTTACAACATAGTATATATCGTTATTTTGTCTGTAACTGTTTAAACGAGCTTCATATCTTGGTGTGCTATTTCCCCATAAGCTGGCGCAAATCTCGTGAATACCTCTTATATCTTCCTCTTTTGCTTTCTCAAAAATTGATGAATCAGTTCCGTATTGGAGTATGAAAATTTCCTTTGCTCTAACCATTTTATCAATGTCCGCTTTAGGGTAGTATCCTTCTTTTTTTCCAGGCGGAATAACCTTTTTTATCTTTTTTGTCTCCACATAGTGGTAAAGCGTAGAGTTACCTATTTCTAACTTTTGCATAACCTCTTTCGCCGTATAAAAACCATTTGGCGCTTTTGCTATTTTTGCCATGGTCGTTTTCCCCTTTTTTTAAGATTGTAAGTGATGATCTGATAAGAGAATTATATCACTTTGTAGTCTATTGGACAAATTGGAGACTTTAAGCCTTGACAATTCTTTCTCTTTCATGTTACTATTTCATTGTAGTCATTGGAGACTTTAAGATACTTAGATCACTAAGTAGACAATGGCAAGCGGTAAAACTGCATTTTAACAAAAGAGACAGGCGGGTACGTTCCGCTCTCCATCGCGTGTGACCACTGGAAGTAAAGGCGTGTAAAGGTGGTCGAAACGGGAAACCGTGCGCAGTGTCTAGAGTCCCTTAAAACGGCTCTAGAGCTACCTTTGCAGATATCATGACCCACTGCAAGGAAGACAGATTCTAGGAAATCTCTCTGTTTGTAAGCGTGTAGTGAGCGAATGGAGATGTCCTTACCAGAGGCAATAGATAAATGCTCTTAGAGAAAGAGTCGCACACAAATGCGTGTTAATGGCTTCCTAGAAACTGTCTATCCCCTCAAAGGTCGATTGAGGGGATTTTTCATATTCTTAGCAAGAAAGGACGGAGCTTGTGGAGAAATTGACTTTCAGGCTGATTTCACTTTGGTGTTTTATCGGGCCTCTTCTTCTTTGTGTGTTTCTTGTAGCGATTGGTTGGTCAACATTTTCTTGTTTGTAACCTGGATATCCCCTCTTTCCATCTCTCCATTTCTTTTTCCACGGTTGATCTAGCCCGTCTGTATCCCCTACAGGCGGTCTAGAATGAGCCTTGATGGGCAAGGTTTTGTTTCTCAATACAAAGGAAAGTTTTCATGAATACACCACCCTGGAAACAACAACGCATCATTGAGTTACCCCGCTCACAACGTCATACGGAACCGCTTCATACAATTGTTCATCGCGTGCACTGTGGAACTTCCTATACCACGAATGATGTCTTTTGCGGCATGTGTGGAGCACCTCTTTGGAAAGAAGAAGTCTCGAATGAGTACACAACCGTCTCATTTGGGCTGACGGTTCCCAGTTGGCAACGTGGCTAGCTGGGAGACGCTAGCCTTGGTGGTCAAGGTCTAGAATTTTTGTTCCCCAACACACAAAGGAGATGATACCATGATTGCTCTTATTGCGCTGGTTCTTGCGATTGGTTCGGCTGTTGCGTATCCACAGGCAAAGGGTAGTGCCCGTTTTTTTTGCGGTATTGTCATGCTTGCCTCTACGGTCGGGTTTTTATACAACATCGTGCATTTTGCTCATCCTGGATTGTAGCCAATGAGAAAGGGAGAAATGTATGTCACGAGAAAAATACACAGTCGCCGGGGAAGTCGTGAGTGAGAACGGCGTGCAACTGCCAACGATCGTCTTTCCCCACGATGTTCCCATTCTCGAAATTGCAGTACAGGTGAACCGCCTGGAATGGCAAGGATATGAGGCTCTCTTTGAGAATGAGCAATGGAATGTTTACCTGCAAACGTCAATGGGCCTCAAAAAGAAAAAGAAGGTTGCTCATCTGTCGGATGCGTGGTTATTCATCAATGGGTGGTAGAAAGGTTTAACTCATGAAAAGACCTTTACAGTTGTTCTTAATAAGTTTAGTCGTGCTCACAGCACTGATTGCGGTTAATCGTTGGGACTTGTCTGTCATGGTCTGGCTTGCAACCCTCTTTGGAACGCTTGCTTTTGTTTCAGGAATAACGTGTTTGTTTACCCTAGCGAATTAGTTCAAGGTTGACGGGTGCCAGTCGCTCATAGGTGGCTGGCAGACGCTAGCCCTGACAATCAGGTGTCTAGAAGGATGTTCCCCAACGCAAAGGAGTGATACGTTTATGGCAGAAACAAATACCGTTTTTAATGCAGAGAAGCTTGAGAAGGTACAAGCGCTTCTTCAGAGTCTCAAAGAGGATGCACAGAAAGCAGATGCAGACGGCGATATGTTTATGTTGTCCGTTTATAATGATCTGCTACATGTGTGTTCCCCGATTGTCGTGAAGTCTCTGGCACGCCTGGAGCGCGAGGAAAACGCCGTTCTCAACAAACGTGAAAAGGAGATGCGGAAACAGGTACGTGAGGAACGGGCAGCACAAAAGTTGAAAGCGTAACGTTCTTATGAGGGTAAAATCGTGAGTGGTGCTCATAGAATGTTGGTGAACACATGAATAGATGTGGACATTTCATAAGCTTGTTATGAGCAGATCATGAGTTTCACGCTCACATTTTACCCCGTTCTTTTTCTTTTCTTCAATTTCATCAACCATTTACCCCTATAAAACCTAAAATCGTTGTGCGTACTCAAGAAATGTTTTGACACCATTGAAAGGGAAGAGGAATGGCAGCAAATACAGGGCCATTGGACCCCGCAAATAATCCTGCACCTGCACCTGCACCTGCACCTGCATCACCAAAAAACCAATCAGACCCAGCGGGTACACCTGCTTCACGCAATACAGGGCCATTAGACGGTCTATGGGGAGCGTTGGGAAACTTCTTCAAAGGTTCAGGTGAACCAAAGGCAAAAAGATACAAAGCAGGAACGGACCAAGTACCGGAAAAAGAGCAATCTGCTATTGAGAAGATGCGTGATAAACTGGCAGACTTCGATGAAGATTATAAGGATATCGGCGAACGCCTTCTCGGTGCGTTTGTGCAGGCGGTCGGCTACTTGGGGCCATTTCTGTTAGTCATCTGGGTAGGAAGTGATTTAGGCAAGTACTTTACGCCTGTTATGGATGCCACACCCGCCTATGGACTGGCGTACACGATGGAAGGCATTATTGCGGCTCTTTCAGTGGCAATGGGTCGTTCTTTTGCGGAAGTTGCCAGCGGTAAACCGAACTATGGAAAAACCGCCTTAGTTGTGCTCATTTGGGCGGTCTTGAACGCAAGTAGCGCGTTTGGGCTGTATCTGGTCATCACCCACAATGGCAATGTGGCACCAGGTATAGAGCAGGTGAGTATGGTCATTAGAGTATGCGCAATTGCCTTGGGTGATTTGGGATGTGCGGCGGTACTCATGTTCAAAGGTCGCTCTATTCAAAAGCACATTGAAAGTATCAGAAAACGTGCAACGGCAATCGGTGAACTGGCAGACGCCCAACGGGGAATTGAGGAGGCCGATAAAAATGCCGCTTTGCGTGAGCAGCAAATGAAAGCTACCCTCAAGATACAGGAAGACTTGAGTAACAAAATTGGAGAAGCTGTTTCTATGGTGATGCAATCCATTTTAGAGAAAATGGAAAAAGCACTCAAGGATGAAGGCAAGGGGAAAAACGAAGGTCGCTATGGGCGTCAGTAACAAGTAAGGGAAAGAGGCGATGCAAGAGATTGATGTGTTACGTATGCTCATTGCACGGGCAAACAATTATGGTATCAGTGATGTACACCTTCTTCGTGGGCGTCTCTATGCGGTAACGATGAATGAAGAGGACTACACAGCGGTTGTACTCACTCATTCATTTGCCTACTATGAAAAACGGTATCACATCAGTCGAACAAGGCCCACCCTCATTGTTTGTTACGTGCATGATACCGTTGTTCCTATCCCCGTGTTATCGATGCGTGCAGGAAACTTTGCAAAAGCGTATGAGCTTCCTGCGGAAATTGAAGATATTGAGAAGCAACGATGGAGTAAAACAGGGACTCAAGTGCTTATCGGGATGTACATTAGTGGCGTACGCCTGGCACAAACGATTGTAAAAGAACTTCCTGTCTCAACCCGCAATCGGTACTTACAAAAAGTCAAAGCGCTGGGGCGGCGTCAGCGTGGACGACCTGTGGGCAATCAAAAAAGTTCAAGAAAGGATGCCTGATGGATAGCACAATCATTGTCCTGTTTACCTTGGCTATTGTCCTTGTCATGCTGTTACGTGCATTCTGGAATTGGGAGTAAACCGTATGCTGTTTCTTCTTCTCTTCATTCTTTTGTGGGGAGTGATCATTGCTGCCTGTTGTTTCGTGATTGCGTTTTGTCTTCAAAAACTGTTTCAGTCATAAAGCGGCGGCTCTTTTCTCATAAGACTTGCAATCCTGAAAAGAACCACCTTGTACGAATATGAAACCCGCATGTTTAGTATAGCATGCGGGTGTTTCTTTTGAAAGAGAGGTATCCTCATGCAACTTACATCACCACCTGTGCTGATTGGGCTGGTTGTCGCCGTGTTCTTGTTCTTCTTTGTGGTGTCTCGTGGGCGTTCTTCGTCGTCTGCATCAATGCTTCACCCAGCACGGCAAAAACGTTCAGGATGTGGAAGTGGAACGATCGTCCTGCTTATCCTGCTTGCACTTATCGGAGCGTTTCTCTTTGGTCGTTCAGGGACCGGACTTCCCTTCTCTTTGTCTTCTTTGACAAATGCGCTTGCCAGTTCACAGCATGCCCTAACGGTTCTTCAAGCATCGATTTCGCAACAACCCTCTTCTTCTGCATACCAATTGTTACCCATTCCGAAAACAGCCTATCCACAATATGTAGCATTGGCACAAAAAGATGCAAAAGCCATGGGGTTGGTTCCTGCCGTCTTCATTCGGCAAATAAATCAAGAGTCTGGTTTTGACCCCAACGCAAGCGGGGCGGCTGGTGAAATTGGCATCGCGCAATTCATGCCAGACACGGCGCGTTCTCTGGGAGTGAATGCACACAACCCAGAAGCAGCACTCAACGGGGCCGCTCACTTAATGGCAAGCTACTTGCACACCTTTCACGGCGACTATGAACAAGCTCTTGCTGCCTACAATGCCGGAGGGAAAAGGGTGCAAGACGCGATAGCCAAGGACGGGGCCAACTGGAAACAGAATATCCCTCTTTCAACGCAGCACTATATTGCGATCATTCTGAACGAGGGGGCATAACTAAAACCATGGATGAGAGAAAATTGTCTGTTTCTGAAGGCTCAATTATTGAATTGCGACCTCGTAAGCGTGGGCGTGACACCGTGAAGTTATCCAGTGAACAGCGTCAAGATATCCCACAAGAACGGGCGTTGACCACTCTTGCAAAGAAGCATGAAGATCACAAATACGCTACCCCTATCAATCGTAGGCGTCCTTGGTGGCAATTCTGGAAAAGAGGGAAATAAATGACCTTTCTCTATGCAGCACACCTGGCGAGAGAACATGGCTATAGTTCTTGCATCTTCTTGCCTGCTGATCATCTTCTGTATACCGTAACAAACAACACCTTTGCCCTATTCGCTTCTTGTGAAGAAATTGGGCCAGTACAATGTATCCCCTACATCGATCTGAGGACGATGAATGACGAACGTCTTCTTACAGCCTTGCAGCAATCATTGTCTCCAACGAGTACCGATAAATCGAAAACACAGCGGCGTGTCTCCAAAAAAGTACAATCCTAAATGCATTCCCCTAAAGTGTTGTAACCCCGCATAGCTGAATTGAGCATGCGGGGCTTTTCTTTGAAAGAAAGGTTTCCTCATGCAGCAAATGGTTAGAACGGGTGCACCCTCAACACCAACGATTGAAGACCTGTATACTCAGTATCGTCCCTCTCTTGTGAGCTACTTTTCCTCTCATGGCTTTACCCATGAAGATGCGGAAGACTTGACGCAAGACACGTTTTTCAAGGCGTGGCAAGCCTTGTCCAAAGTTCAGTATGATAATCTGCGTCCCTGGCTCTACCGTATTGCAAAAAACGTGGCGATTGATGCGGCGCGAAAACAACACATGCGAGAATGCAACGCGCCCCAATGTCCCCTTGAGGAAGAATGGTGTGCAGGAATGTGCAATCAAGAGGAAACAATTCTTACCCGCCTGTCTCTCGTAGAAGCGTTACAGCGTATTCCAGAGCGGTATCGTCGGGCGGTGGTGTTCTCTGCCTATGGCTTTTCGCTGGCAGAAATTGCAGCACTGGCAAGCTATTCTCCAAAGGCCATAAACACCATTGTCCATCGTGGAAGAAAAGCACTGAAACAATGCTATCAAGAGGTGTAAGCCATGATGTACGTGCGTAAACATCTCTACCCGCCCAATTGGAAAGAGCTTTCTAGAGCATGTAAAGATGCGGCTGGTTGGAGATGTCAACGGTGTAAGGTTCGCCATGGAGCGAGACGCAAGAGTAAGCGAACAAGGGAATGGTATCGCGTTTGGCTCCATGCGGCACATGTGCATTTGCATGACACGCTCAATCCCCACCCATTATTAATGAGTCTCTGTCCTCGCTGTCATGGTCGGTATGATTATCGGTTACGACAACGAGAGAACGTCGTCACCTCGGAACGCTGGAAACATCAATGTCGTTTGTCGCAACGTTCTCAAGGGGGTACGTATGCCTCAACCCAAGAAAAAGCCTTTAACCCAGTGTGAAAAATATGGGCATTCCTGGATGTCTACTACGGCGGATAATTATCAAAAATGTACACGCTCTGGATGCAATGCGGCTCAACGGCTGAGAGCAGGAGTATGGAACACCGTTTCTGTCCAGGGTGAAAATACGTCTTCAGAAAAGATAGAACGTGTATCCCTTTGGGGATAAGGAGCAATGCCAGTGACCACAACACCAAGACCTAACAACCCTTATGCCGTTATCGACTACGTAAGCCCTGAAGTCAGTACCGTGTTTGCTGAATACCTTGAGTCAGCGTTTACCCTTGGTGACGTGTTGAGGAACAAACCTGCAACGCTACGTCAACAGGTGCTGACTGAATTGTCCGTGTACTTTGATGTTCGTCATGTTGGGGAACACATTGATCTGTACTTCAAAAAGGAGCAATAACCAATGACCCAGACACCAACAAAAGCAAAAATTGAGTCAACCTGGAATGAAGTTACCTTTACCGGAAATTTGGGGAGAGACCCAGAAATGAGTTACACCCCCAACGGGAATGCCTGTACAAAGTTTTCAATCGCCGTAGGGCAAGGGAAAGATGGGAAGGGAAACTTCAATCCGACCATGTGGCTCAATGTCGAAACCTGGAAGAAGTTTGCAGAGGACTGCAATAGCAACCTCAAAAAAGGGGCACGCGTTGAAATAAAGGGGCGGCTGGTACAAGATCATTGGGAGAAGGACGGGCAAAAGCGCTCAAACTTCAAGGTCGTTGCTCACACGGCGCGATTGCTCAAAAAGAGTGAAGGGCAAGCGGCAACGGGCTTCATTGATGAAGATGGGACAGGCGGTATTGATGAGACTGACCCATTTGCAAATGATCATCCTTTTTAGTCCCTCTCTAGTTTTGTACCCCAACACGTTGTTTTCCCTTGTTGTTTTCTTTTGTTTTGTCCTTCTCTCTGTGGGCGGGTGTACCCAATATCCACATCATGAGGGAACGGGTGTCAAGCGCATTGACGCGTAGCGGCAACTTGGCTTGACACCCGTTCCCTCATGATGTATTTGACACAGCACCCGCCCACAGAGAGTGAGAAAACATCTCGTCGTAAATAAATACAAGCTATATTCAAGCTCTCACTGCTCAATGTACGTGAGAGCTTTTTGTGAGGAGATAATCATGATTGATCTTCAAACACTCTTGTTGTTTGTCTACTGGGTTCCGTTGTTGGTGGTGATTTGCCTGATCATCCTGGGAATTGTTCTCGGGAATATGAAATGGAAATAGTGTTCCCCAACACCTGAATAACAAGCGGCTGGTATGGCTCTATCAGCCGCTTGTTATTCAGGTGAGAGTATGCAGAGCAGAGAAAGCAAAGGAGAGTATGAGTACAGCAACAATACAATTCTGTGGCGCAGGTGGTACGGCTATAGCAGCACAACAAGCAGGAATGCAGGTTGAAGCGGCTATCAATCATAGCAAGGTTGCAATCGCCTCACATGTTGCTAATCATCCCGCAACCTTACATTACTGTCAATCAATGGAAGAGTGCAATCCTGATGATCTTCCTGATAGTAACTTCTTATTGACTTCTCCATGTTGTACTAATCATAGTATTGCGAAGGGACAAAAACACTATCATCAATTTGACCTCTTTGGTGATATCGTGTACAACCCCATAGCGGAAAAAAGTCGCAATACCATGAATGATGTTGTACGCTTTGTTGCTGCAAAGAAATGTACAGGGAAACCATATACGTTTGTGGTTGTCGAGAATGTTATTGATGTTGTGAAATGGTGTCAGTATAGCACCTGGTTAGCCGCATTAATGGCTCTTGGCTATAATCATCAAACCCTCTATTGGAATACCCGCTTTTTTGAGGTACCTCAATCGCGAGATCGTGTGTATCTGCTTTTCTGGTTGCGTGATGTGCCTACGCCTGATCTTGAGTATTGCCCTTTAGCGTGGTGTGCTGGTTGTGAGCGTGAGGTGACAACACAACAATCATGGAAGCAGCAAAAATGGGGACGGTATCAACAACAATATGTGTATTGCTGTTCGTGGTGTGCGAAAGAGGTTACGCCCTATTCTTCTTCAGTTCGTTCGGTGCTCAATATCGAGACATCGGGCCGGACCGTTGGAGAACGGAAATTAAGTGAGAATACACGTGTAAATATTCGTGAGGGTATTCATCGTATGGGTGGAGAGCCGTTTTTGCTTGGCTATTATAAACACCCGCTCTATCGTCGTTTGGATGAACCAGTAGGCACAATCACAACTCTCGATCGTTGGGCGTTGGTGACACCTGATACATCAGGTACGTTTGAAGCTTGCCGCTTACGCATGTTGTCAGTGCAAGAAGTCAAGGCGTGTATGGGCTTCCCTGATGATTATCATCTGTGTGGTACCGCAAAAGAGCAAGTATGGATGCTTGGCAATGCCGTTTGTCCCCCTCTTATGACGAACCTTTTAAGCAGGTGTATTGCTGTTCTATAACAGTGTACTCACACCGTTAATCACTTTTCTAGGAACGTTCAAGCTCTCACTGCTCAATGCAGGTGAGAGCTTTTTGTTACCCAACTCAATAGTAAAGGAGAGATTTATGAGCAATCGGACGATTGAGTTAAAACCCAACGAAATTATTGTCAATGGACAGAAACGAATGCTTATTCAGGGTTCCAAGGTATGGAGTTACAAAGAACGTCAATGCTCAGCACGTGTTACGGTTGTTGATGTCTACTACAAACAATGTAGCATTGTCACACTCAAAAAATGCCGTGGTGGATATATCAAACGGTATGGGCAAGAGAAAACATGGTATTCTGATCTCCCATCAGTCGTCAAGGCCTATCGAGATGACTACTTTGTACAATGGACGGATGAAGGCAATGAGCGACAGGGCATTTTGCAATGGTGTCAGTTTGGCCCTACCGTCGCTCCTATCACGCTTTCACTGACAGGTGAGGAAATAGACGTGCTTGAACAGGTCGTGGCCTTTGGTGGTGCTTCTGATGTCGAAACCCTGGCAAAACGGGTGATACAGGAGTTTTTGCAAAAGGTTGTGCTGGTCGAAACGTCGCCGTTAGAACTGCATGGATAGAGTCAGGGGCGCGAACTAGTACTCTTCTACTAAGGTTATTGGATAACAAGTATTGCAATATGGGTGTAAACCGCCTCTTGGGTGTCCTGGCTTTTTGTTGCGTAAATTTGGATAGTGCAACGTAAGTAGCTCGTTGACTTGTATCATGTTCTTACATTGAGCACAACGTAACGGTCTGGTTACTTGATACACGTTTCTTCCTTTTGGTTCAGGATAATGAGGATAGGTAGAACCGACTTGAATAAAGGGAGGTTGATATGAAGTGTTTTTGTCAGACATGCGATATTCCTCCACAGTGCATCTATAACATAGGTTTCTATTCTATCACAAGCAAGAACGGGAAATCCTGAGAATGGTTTCCCTAGAAAGAGTGTAAGAGTCCGATTAGTAACACGGACTCTTACACCTACAAAAGAGGGTTTGTAAAGCGGCTTCTCAAGAGGGTTCATACGTGAAAGGTGTTGGTGTATGACAAAAATGCAAATGTCTGGTTTGCCTGGAAAAACAACGGTCTTGATTGCAGGTGTCGATACCTTGATACTCAACGCAAAACAGAAAGGAGACGATAATACACCAAAGAAAACACAAACACTTCCCCCTGATGTTGGGGAACACTTAGACATCTGGCAAAAGGAAGCAAAGTTCAAAGAAGACCCATATGTTACCCCCTGGAAACATGAGAATGTTTTTTTGAAAATGTGGCCTATGGGTGCTCCTGGGTGGACGTGGTTACTGAAAAATGGGTGTATTGACTTGATGATAGGGGCACAACTCAATAAGAGCACTCTTGTCCGTGTGCGCTTCTCTAGTGAGTACCTTTGGAAGCGTGGTGTGCATGTGGCGCTCAAAAACACACATGCATTCCTCAATGACCTCTTTGGAGAAACATTGTACTTGCAACCTGCGGAAATCCATCTGTGTGCCGATGTAACGGGGCTGGTGATTCCAAAGGACTACGAGCAGGTGTTTATATCGCGTGCCAAGCTCCAACGCCCTATTAAAGAATCTTACCTCGACAAGCCCATTTATCGCTACAATAAGCTAGAAACGTTGCAATTTAGCGGACATGGAAGTCCCATGAGTGCAACGATTTACGACAAGCCCAGAGAGATACAAATCAAGTCTCACAAAAAGGTCTGGTTTCATGATCTGTGGAAAAAGAAGGGCTGGCAGGGAGGTGAGCAGATATGGCGCGTAGAATGTCGTCTCAAGCGAGAATGCTTGAATGAGATGGACATCGAAGAAGCGTATGATCTGCTTGAAAAAATCCCTGCATTGTGGGCGTACTGTGTTGGACATGTTGGGGAACATGACGGGTGGTTACGAATGGTGAAACCGGACAAAGAAGACAAGAACCGATGGCGTTGGGGAACAACAAAGAGTTGGAAAGCGATACAGCAAGCGTTTATGGATGGTTGGAATGGCTATGAAGATATGACCGATGTCCAACGGGAACGCAAGCGAGAAATTAGCTTGAGTCAAGCCGAAGCCGCTATCGCCGGATACATTGCAACCTATGCTGCATGGTTAGAGGATGGAATAGAACCGTCTGACGATGTCTCTGTGGTACTCACACGCATCTATGAAAAGATAACTGATCTCTGGGAACGCAAAGGAGTAGACTTTCACTACCTGCGTCGGCAAAAACAATTTGACTATCACATTTCGTAGTCGAGAAACATAGTTTTGTTACCCAACATAAGGAGAAAGATATGCAAGGTCAATTTTCTTCACAACCGTTGTTACTCAACATTCCTCAAGTGATGCAAATGTTAGGTTTAAGCCGTTCCAAAGTTCACAAACTTATCAAACGAGAGGGATTGCCTGTTATGCGCTTTGGTCGAGCAGTACGAATATCACTTTCTGATTTAGAACAATGGCTTCAAGAAAGAAAATAACGTTTAAACAAATTATAAAACCGCCTCATATCACACAATTGATATGAGGCGGTTTTATTGAAAGGGATAATTCTATGGCGAGACGTGCTAATAAAGAAGGTTCAATATATCAACGTAAAAGTGACGGCAAATGGGTAGCAAGCATCACCTTAGATAATGGAAGCAGGAAAGTATTCTATGCTGACAATCAAGGTGATGCTCTAAAGAAGCTTAAAAAAGCGGTACAGGAACAGGAGAAAGGTACGTTGGCTGTTGGGCCACAACATACGTTAGCTCAGTATCTTGACTACTGGTTAGGTGTGTATAAACCAAGTATACGGCCTCGTAGTCATGAACGATACGAGCAGATTATACGCTTGCATCTTGTCCCAACACTTGGTAAAGTTAAACTTGATAAGCTATCACCTCAACACCTTCAAACGCTTTATACAAAAAAGTTAGAAGAAGGTCTTTCTACAAACACGGTACTTGTTATTCATGGCATGCTGCATAAAGCTTTAAAAAGTGCAATGCGTTGGGGTATTCTTGCTCAGAATGTTTGTGATCGTGTAGACGTACCTCGTAAGACGCCTTTTGAGATACACCCTCTCACCGTGGAGCAGATACAAAAACTTATAGCTGCCGTTCGTGGTCATACAAACGAAGCTCTGTTTATTCTTGCTATTGCAACTGGCATGCGACGTGGTGAAATTGCAGGTCTTAAATGGCAGGATGTCAATATGGAGCAAGCTACTTTGCAGGTTCAACGTGCCCTAACACGCGTTCCTACTGCAATGGGAAGTGGCTATCAGGAAGCGGAACCAAAAACAGAGAAAAGTCGTCGCAGTATTGCGCTTCCTGATTTTGCAATAGTAGCCTTGATCAAACACCGTGAACGTCAAGAGGTGATAAAACAGAAAGCAGGTGAGTATTGGCAGGAACATGATTATGTGTTTTGTACATCTGTTGGGGAACATATTCACCCTGGACATCATATTCTTGAAGAGTTCAAAAAACTTTTGAAAAAAGCAGGTTTACCAGATATCCGTTTTCATGACCTGCGTCATAGTTCAGCGACTCTGCTTTTAAGTATGGGCACTCATCCAAAGATCGTGCAAGAGAGGTTAGGTCATCACGATATAGGTACCACAATGAACATTTATTCCCATGTGCTACCATCGATGCAGGAAGGTGCTATGAAGCAGATGGATACCCTGTTTGGAGAGAAACCAAAGGACTCTAAATCGTAGCAGCTACATACGTTGCTACATTAAGAGAAAATAGAGGGATACAAAAACGTCTCAACCCGCTTCTGGCCTGGGCTGAGACGTTGAGTAACAAACGATTAATGCCGAAGGGGGGACTCGAACCCCCATACCCTTTCGAGTACAACGCCCTGAACGTTGCGTGTCTACCAATTTCACCACTTCGGCTCATTGCCCGCTCTCTCGCGGACGTTCACTATATTACTGTATCTACTACCACCTGTCAATACCCTGGCTTAGAAAAATTATCATGGCCTTCATAATCCCTTTCTCGTGATATAATAAAAATAATAATTCCCCCCGACAAGGATGATGCCCCTTGCCACAGTTTGCCCGAACTGTGCTTGCATGGTTGCCACTCTCTCATCCTTTTGTTCGGGTCAGGATTCTCTATCTTTCTCTATCTGGAGCACGTATGCAAAAACTGGAAACAACTATTCAGGCCGCCATCGATATCGGTAGCAATACTATCCATATAGTGATCGCCAGATGCTCCCCCACTTCCCTGGAAATTTTGTACGACGATCAGGAAATGGTGCGTATCGGCGAAAGCGTTACCGCCAATGGCGAAATATCAGCACAGAAATTTGATGAGACCATCTCACTCCTATCACATTACAAAACTCTCACTGCACAATATACTTCCTCTCCCCCCCTGATCATCGCAACTGAAGCTATCCGCAAAGCTCGCAATAACCAGCAGTTTCTGGCAGCCATCCACTCCTCTACCAATCTCGATGTTCATATTATCGATGGTACCGCAGAAGCTCTTTTGACCTTCTATGGTGCAACCTATGAACTCTATCAAGAACCATCTCCACCTTCTCAGATCGCCGTCCTGGACCTCGGCGGCGGAAGTATGGAACTGGTCATCGCTAGAGATCAACAGGTGTCCTGGCATACTTCCGTTCCCTTAGGCTCAGGCTGGCTGCACGATCGCTATATGCAGTCAGATCCACCCTCCGCAGAAGATCTGGAGGTCGCGCATACTTTTCTGGATACCTATATTGCTGGCCTGCACCTGAAGCAGCCCTTCCCACCTCTGATTGCTACTGGCGGGAGCGCCAATTCGTTGCTGCTCCTTGCTCAGCGAGCACTCAATCTGCCTGAGCATCAGGCACGCCTGAGCTACGAGCAGCTCGTGCGCTGCGAATATCTCTTGAGCACACATTCAGCAGAGGAGATCAGCCAGCGCTACGCGCAACCTCTCAAACGCGCTCGTATTCTACCTGCCGGTGCCCTGATTATTCATGCTCTCATGGTCAATCTCTTCCTCGGCGAGATCCGCGTTAGCACACATGGTATACGCGAAGGGGCTCTGCTGGCCTACGCTCGCTATGGAGATCACTGGCTGGATCGTCTGCAGGACGGTACACAAACTTCCTCTCAAGAAATTGATAGCGATAATGCCTCCCAGGATGCACAAAAGGAAACATTCACTCAGTCAGGCGCACGCCTGCTCCTTGAACGTGCACATAAGATGCTGGAATGGCGCTCCGATGTGCTGGAACATAAAGATATTGAGGCCGTTCATAAAATGCGTGTGGCTTCTCGTCGTTTGCGTGCCTTGTTGGATGCTTATGAGGCGGCCTGCGATCCCAAAAAGTTTAAAAAAGTATATCGCCAGGTCAAAGCGATCGCAGATATCCTGGGCAATGCACGCGATACTGATGTGATGGTGGCAAATTTACAACAACAGCTTGCTCAAGCTCCAGAAGAGTCTCAACCCGCTTTACAATGGCTGATTGATCGCTTGAGCACGTATCGTCAGGCACACCAGCGGAAGCTCGAAACATTTTTGTGGGCAATAGATGAAGAGGTTTTTGTACAGCAGATGGTGTCCTGCCTGCGAGAAGGAGAGAAGAAATATGGCAAAGGCTGAACCTATTACAGGATTGGATATTCATGCTCCCACAGGAGTGAACGCTCGCATTATTGCAAAAACAAGGCTCGCAGAACTTTACTCCTGGGAACAATATGTCGATAATCCCTACCACGTACGCGAATTGCACAATCTGCGCATTGCCGCGAAACGTCTGCGTTATACCCTGGAAATATTTGCAGATGCCCTGCCTCCCACCATCGCACCTCTTCTCAAGGAAGTTGAACAGTTGCAGGAAGAACTGGGCGCTTTGCATGATGCCGATGTGATGATTGCTTTACTGCGACTCTGCCTGGGTGCTCTGGATGGTGGCTCCGGCTATGAATACGCTCTGGTTCACGCTCAGAAGGTTCGCAAAAATGCAGAGTTTGTCATCAATCCAGACATTGTGGCTTCCCTGCTGGACCCCACAACTGTTCCATCTGCAACCGAACGCCGTGGCCTGGAGTCACTCCTATTAGACTTGCACCAGCAACGTAATGAGCATTACTCCACTTTTCTCCTGCATTGGAATTCTTTACATGCTGAAGATTTTCGTAGTACCGTCTTTACTACTCTTGATGCTGAAGCAATCCAAAAGGATGGTTTTAGCTAGCGTTGTAGCGTACAAGCCCATGCGTACGTGTTTATATTGAGATGTCTATTCCTTTTAGTACGTACTAAATAGAGGAGTAAAAGCATATTTTTTTGCGAATGGTGAAGGTTGCAGATGTATTTCATTTATTCACATATATTGATCATAAGGCTAGCCTGAAAAAAGGAGTTATCTGTGACGATCTCGGATTCGCTCGATGGACTGAGCTGGTGGAAACATGCAGAACCCACAGAGGAAGAGTTGTATCTTAGTGGTGGATTGCAGGTAGAGGATTGGCCCCACGCTCGCCACATTGGTTACCTCTCTACTCAATTGTTTGAGGTGACTTTCCCTCTTCATGCCCTGGATGCTCAAGCGCAACGTCAGCTCGAACGGGCCGCGCTTTTGCATAATACGGGTATGCTGATAGAGAGTCGCCGCCACCACAAACATTCGTTTCGCCTGATCAACGAGACGCGTTTGCCTGACTTCACTGACGAAGAACGCTATGAGATCGCCTGCATTGCACGCTATCATCGTCGTGCTTTGCCAGATACGGCTCATGAAGAATTCGCTGCTCTCAACCGGAATGCTCGCAAGCGTGTCTCTGCTCTTGCGGCTCTTCTACGTGTCGCCGATGCTCTCGATTTTAATCATGATGGCCGCGTTCTGCGTCTTGCCGTCGAACCGGGATTGTCTAATCAACGTGTCTGGACCCTTTTACTCTGGGTTCGTCCCCTCGCTGATCTCGACGAAGAACTGGAACATGCCTATGCCAAGGCCGATCTCTTTGAGAAAGTATTCCGACATAAACTTCGTTTCGTGATTCAGGAGTGACGCTCATAACAATCCAGGGCCGATTTTGAACAGGAATCTCCTGTTTATATCGTTGTGTCTTCAGGTGACAATGGGAAACTGGGCGGTATCTCTGGCGTGAACTCGTGTAATACCAGCGCCACTCCACAGGCCTCAACTGGCGAGATCCATACTACTGGCCGCGCTTCCTCATATGTGTACACAACTTCATGCACATCAAGATAATCCCTTGCTTTCTCTAGACTATCCACTGCCAGCGTGACTCGACAAAGGCTCTCTCCGAAGCGCTGAAGGTAGCTTGTAAGGGTACCAGGCTCTGGTAGATGGCCTGCATCGTCGGGAGGATCAATCATGACCGGTATCGGTGTGGCCAGTTCGAAGCTTTGCAGGCTTTCACGCAACAAAAATGCGACCAGAAAGGCATCCCATCCGTCAACATCACCCGTAAATTGCTCGGATGCTTGCATGCCGTAGATGCGCTGGAAACGTTCTATTGCTTCTCCCAGATCCTCTACAACAAGGGTGGCGCTAAGTATTTTCGTGGCTCCCAGTAGATGCTCAGGAGGTGTCTTCCCGCCAGCTAAACGCGTGCGTCGCTCTTCTCCAGTGCTATCATGCTGAATCAAGAATGGGTAATGTTGGGCAAGCTCCGGTCCCTCCACATCTGTGCGTAGCCATCCTCGTGTGTGCCCATCAGCACTGGTGAGTTTCCCTTCTCTGGGTCCAATAATGTTGATCCCACGCTGTTTCATGGCGGCAGTATCCGCTTGAATATCGTCGCTGGCAAACACAACGTTGAGTAGACCATCGCCTTTCGCCAGGCGTTTCAGCATGCTCTGCTGAGCCTCCACTGGATTATGTACTGCGATCAGTTCAATATAGGTATCGCCAATTACAATAATCCTATTTGCCGTTCCCCCCTCTGGATGATTGCCTCCACCGCTGACCGTCAGCCCCAGTTTTTCACTGAAGATGCGTGCCGCCTGTTCCAGGTTATTGACCCCAATAATGATGTGATCGAGCGCCGTTAGCATGGTTTTTATCCTTACACTTCATCTCTGCTTGTTCAAATAGGCGTAGGGGCGTGTGCTGGCCACCGCCCCTACGCCTATTTGCTTTACAGGATTATCCTCGTGCTCGTGCCAATTCGCGGTCGCGGATAACTTTTCTGCTTGTATCACGATCGTTCCCACCGCCAAGGAACTGAAAGCCAATCTCACCCTTGTCCCACATGACCAGCAACATACTGGCGTTGAAGATCGAGGAGTAGGTTCCGCTGAAGATACCAATCAGCAGGGCCAGCGTGAAATTGTGCACGCTACCGGCACCTGTGAAGAGTGCCAGCGCAAGCAAGGTGAAGAGCACCGTCAACGATGTGTTCAATGAACGGGCCATCGTCTGGACGAGGCTGGCGTTGACTACCTGCTCAAAGCTCTCCGATGTGCGGCGCAGCAGATTCTCGCGGATACGGTCGAACACGACGATCGTGTCATGGACCGAGAAACCGACGATAGTGAGCAACGCTGTGATAAACAGTGCATCGATCTGGATGCCGAAAAACTTGCCCAGAATAGAGAAGATGCCAACTACCACCAGCACGTCGTGCAGCATGGCGAGAATGGCACAGGCTCCATAACGATACGCTCTAGGTAGCTTACGAAATGAGAACCAGATGTAGAGCAGAATAAACAACGATGCCGCAATAACAGCGCTTATGGCATAAAGTGTTGTCTGTTGTGCAACTGCCGGGCCTACCGTAGAGTTGGAGACCAGATACAGGTAAGGTCCACCCGCTTGTGAAACACGTGCCTGGATAGTCGCAATATCGCTCGTTTGCAGGGTGGTGGTTGTCTGGATTGTGAGCAGATCAGGCACTGATCCTGACTTCACTTCCTGCACTTTTACTGGCGTTGTAGCTGTTTTACTGGCCGCCGTTGTCGTATTCGGCAGCTTATTCAACAGGGTCTGGATATCGCTTACCGCAGGGGCTGTCTGGAAACCAGTGACAACGACCAGTGTATAAAAGGTTTTGCTGCCTGGAGCCGTTGGAATATCACGTGGGAGCACAGATGTACCTGCATATTTGCCCTGTATGTCCTTGGCAATTGCGGTTGAAACAGTATTGTCCACCTGTGTATCCAGCCGTATCCAGATGGTTTTATTAGGGGTAAGCGAGGTGCTGCTGCCCGGCACAACTTGCAGATCACCAAGATTGAGTGGTTTCAACACATTTGTTAATTGTACCGCAGTCAACGCCTGCTGTGGTCGCAGTTCTATGTTGGCACCACCCAGAAAGTCAATGCCCACGTTCAGGTGGAAAAAGATCAGGGATATAAAGCCAGGCACAATAACCACGAGTGAGAGTATCAGAAATGCGTAGCGATATTTGACGAGATTAAACACAACTTCCTCCTCTACAGCGTGCCATTCCGACGCCCCAGTGATGCCGTGGCAATAGAGCCAGCAGGCAACCCGAAGAACGCAGGATGGTTGATAGCACCAGTCGGTACAAGCAGGTTGAGGAGCGTGCGTGTAACGACGACGGCGGTAAACATGCTGACTGCGACACCAATGGCTAGCGTAGAGGCGAAACCAACGATGATCGTTGCGCCAAAGTTACTGCCAAACGCGTACAGAACGGAGCAAGTAATGAGCGTCGAGATATTTGAGTCACGGATCGAAGGCCATGCACGTCTCCATCCAACGTCGATGGCTGATGCGAGCAATCTCCCTGCTCTTAATTCTTCCTTGATGCGTTCAAAGATGAGCACATTGGCGTCTACTGCCATACCAATGGAAAGAATGAACCCCGCGATACCGGCCAGCGTCAGCGTCACGCCGATAAGCTTGAAGATCGCGAAGGTGAAGAGTGTGTACATGATAAGTGCAAGGTCTGCCAGGAAGCCAGGCAAACGGTAGTATAACAGCATGAACAGAATGACGATGCCGATACCGATCTCACCGGCTATCAAGCTTCTATCGATCGAATCCTGTCCCAATGTTGCTCCAACCGTGCTCTCGCTTTCAACTTTCATGGGCACCGGCAACGCACCAGATTGCAGAATGTTTTTTAGCGCAGTAGCTGATTGTAAGGTGAAGTTGCCCTGGATATCTCCACTGCCCGGTAATGGTTGTTGAATCACTGGCGACGAAATGACCTGTTTATCCAATGTAATGGTCATGTAGTTGCCGACGTTAGCAGATGTGTAGGTGCTCAATTTGCCAAAGGCCGCGCCTTTCATGGCGAAGTTGACGACATATTGTCCCGTTTGCTGATCCTGGCTAACGCCTAACTGGCCGGGATCGAGATCTTTTCCGGTGAAGAGTGGTTTTCCATCAGGAATAGTCGATTTGTATTGAGTGGGGTCGAAGGCTGATCCCTGTGGTACGCTGGTCGAACCCGTATTCCAAATTTCGAGAACACCCTGTTGCTTCAACGAGTTAATAATTTGCTCCTGGTTGCCGCTATTGGCACCGGGCAATTCTACGGATACGCCTGTCTGTCCACCAACGCTTTGGAGGCGCACGCTCGGTTCGTTGACTCCTGCTGCATTACTAACACGCCCAGAGATTTGTGTTAGCACACCCTGCATCTCATCATTTGTAGGTTGTTGCTTGGGATTTGTGGGTAGCAATAGAACCTGGATGCCGCCTTTTAGATCAAGACCCTCTGTAATACTCCAGGGATTGGGCAGTTTGCCATTTATCCCCTTTGTAGGCCAGGCAACGACGTATGCCGCGCCCAGGGCTAATACAATAATAAACAAGAGGAGCGGCAGTGTTCCTCGACGCATAATTCGTGTTCCTCTCACTCAATCTTAAGAATATCCTATGACTGTTATCGTTCGGTGAGCGCGATAAGTAACGTCCTATAAAGCGGACGCAATAAGCGCCATCATGGTTCCTGTGCAGTATAGCATAGTTGGTGTGTGTTGCCTATCCCATCCGATCTTGTGTTCATGACGGTTCTATTGACTGATCATAAACTGACTATCTTGGGATAACAATGCTTGTGTTTCCTGCATCCTTCGCGCATTCTCCGAATATCTTCTTCTACTTATTCGTAGCAATGCTAGAAAAGTTGCTTTTGTCTTACTTTTGTGTCAAAACTTTCTTATTCCCAAAAATAATCCTCCCCATCGTCTACTTAGAGCATTTCATCATTGCCTGCTACCTTGCTACCAGAAATGGATTATCTTTCTATTCATTGTCTCTCGATTAAAAATAATGTTACACTATGGAAGAGTCTAGGCAAGCAAGGTCTGTAACCACCCTTTACACACGCTATAAAGGAGCACCCGCCCACATGAAAATCCTTCTTACCGGCGCTTTCGGTAACCTTGGTATGAGTACCCTTCACGAACTTCTACGGCAAGGCCACCACGTCCGTTGCTTCGTGACACGTCGTAACGCACATATCCTCACCTCCAGGCAATTTGCAGGCAAAATAGAATTGTTTCGCAGCGATCTCCTGCACCCTGCCGATCACGATGCTGCCGTACGAGGTCAGGACGTTATTATCCACACCGCTTATATCATACCGCCCTTGAGCGAGGATCGCCCAGAATTTGCCCGTGCGATCAATGTCGAGGGGACACGCAATCTTCTCGCCGCCGCCCGCAGCCAACCCAGACCTCCAAAATTCCTCTTCGTCTCTACTTTTCAGGTCTTTGGCTCTACCCAACACCTGCCCCCGCCGCGCAAAGTCACTGATCCAATGCATGCCATCGATCACTATTCTACACATAAGATCGCCTGTGAAGAGATGGTACGAGCATCGGGCCTGGAATGGTCCATCTACCGTTTCTGTGACATTGTCCCACTGGCTCTACGCAAAACTCATCCTATTATGTACAAAATTCCTCTCGCCACCCGCTTCGAACTCGTTCATACCTATGATGCCGGGTTAGCCATCGCTAATGGTATGCGCAACGAGAAGATATGGGGCAAAATATTGCTCATCGGCGGTGGTCCTTCGTGCCAGGTAACTTATCAGGAATATCTCGCACGCATGCTGAATATGATGGGCCTTGGTATGCTTCCAGAGAGCGCTTTTGCGACTAAACCTTATTTCGCCGATTGGCTCGATACCGAGGAAAGCCAGCGCCTGCTCGACTATCAGCGCTACTCCTTTGATGATATCGTCCAACATCTGACGCGTATCTTTGGGCATCAAAAGCAACTCATTTCACTGGTGCGTCCGATCGCTCGCTGGTGGGTGCTACGCCTCTCTCCCT
>JACDAE010000736.1 GCA_013695595.1 Ktedonobacteraceae bacterium
GAACCGGGCGCACGCAAGGTGACGCCCCTACCCATAGTATGCATGAAGAAAGGATACAGAAATGTCTGAAAAACGCTCAGAAGAGCAAGAATGTCGATGTGATCTATTGTATCGCTTGCAGAAATTATTGAATATGCTCGATGAACGTATCGATGCATTGCATGAGGCATCTGAAAAGCGAAATATGCGGCCTGGCGAATGTGAGCAGGCTATTGATCGCCATATCGTCTTAGTGCTCCGTATGCTTCAGATGCGCCAACAATTTGTACCTGATGATCGTGTTCCTGATCGTGTACGGTTGCTGGAAGAAATGTTTGCCGAAGAAGACAAGCCATTGATGCCGTCCTCGTAGCCCTCTGTCCGCTTGAGAGCACCGAAATTAGCCGATGCTACAGATCAGCCCCATTCCCTGGTGTGCGGCATTATGTATTGCCTCCAGCAATTCAGTAGTGTGTGCTGGTAAGACCTCGTCGATCAGGCGGAATTCGTCCCATTCAGCCGAGAGCCGGTCATGAAAATGACGCGCATCTTCCTGGGCTTTAAGCGGATCGGGCGGCTCTACATCTGCCAGCAGAAGTGCCATCTGCCAGATCTCATCGGGCGTCAGGTAGCCGATATAGCCTTCAAATGGTTCGCCTGCATGATACCCAAAAGGCATTGTGCGGCGTCCACAGGCTAGAAACTCGAAAAGCACCATTGTGCGTACTGAGATGCCAGCCAGCCAGCCCCGCATATGCAGTGCCGCTGGCTGGCGACCAAGAATAATACCTCGTGGGCCTCCACCTGTATCATCATCGAGCGCATCAGTATCTTCGTTCAGCATCTCCATCTCATCTAGAGCTGCGATATCTTGTACTGAAAGCTCAGGTACCTCAACTAGAGTGGGGTCTTTTTGGCTCGTTTGTTGGCTGACCTTCTGTGCCAGATCATCAAGTCCGGCAGATTGCAGGAGCGAGATCAGTTCGTTCGGATCAGTTTCTAATTCATCTTCAGTTGGTTTCAGAGCATCTTCCACAGATGGAAGCGACTCTTCTGGTTGGGAAGAATCGGTATGAAACCAGGGCAAACAAAATTGTTCAACGATAGCACCCCATACACTGCGTAGCGCCTCCGAATCTTGATAGAGCCGTGGGGGATATTGCCGGATGTACCGATCACTAAGCGCGGTGAATAGATCCGCCGCACACAGATTCTGGTACTCGTGAAGGGCCTGTGGACCACGTGGCAATTGTTTTACGAATGCTTGAGCGCGGGGCCAGATGCAAAGGTGCTTCACAGCGTCCGGAACGTATTGCTCCCCCTTTGCACTGCGGGTCTCTTTATATAATTGGTGTACCGCACTCTCATCACCCGCAACCAGCCAGCTTGCAAATGCTGGCATAACACGCTCACTATAGGTCATCCAATCGAAACCATGAACACGCACAAACATTGTATTGCTCTCGTTTTCCGCTACTAAAAATATCTTTCCCTTATTATAATACAGTTTCTCTTTTTTCTTCTCAGGAAATAGCTAGAAATGGTACTGATAGATCAAAAAACAAGGGTATTATCGGGAAAGCAATGACACCTTGCGTGCATACCTACCTAATAATATGTAAATATAATTTTGAGGGGAATTTTATAATAAAATTAGAGGGTTTTCTCTTTGTATGATTTATAGGAATTTATTTGGATTTAAAAGAATAGGAGAAGCTGTTTGCATGTCACAATACATACCACGAACGGGAACAGAATTGCTTCCTCTGCCAGATTTTCATAATGATGAGGATCTTTTCGGCGATGATGCATCATCATTAGTGACACGTCCACATCACAGGATAATGCGTATTATTCTGCCAATTGTATTATTGATATTACTGCTTGCAGGTGTTGTCCTGGTGGTAAAGCTGCGCACTCACCTTGTCTATCAAACCAGGATCATCACGTCAGGCGATATTGCTTTAACCGTCAATGCAAATGGGTTACTGCATACGAATATCTATACAGTAAATTTTATGGGAAATGGGAAACTGGCGGCAGTCAATGTTACCATAGGGCAGCCAGTGAAAAAAAATCAAATTTTAGCAAAGCTTGATCCTACTTCACTGCAAAATGCACTGAATGAGGCGCGTGCCAATGTTGAGGTTGCCCAGACTGCGCTAAGCAATGCAAACGCGAATTATGACGCAATACACTCTGCCAATAGCATAAGCGCTCAGGCTGCACTTACCAATACTGTTCGTGCCACGCCTGAGGGAGATTCGAGCGTCAACACGCCCTCAGCCTCGCCTGCTGACCCTATCCCTACGGAGCCGCTTGTGGTAGCTGGAGCTGTTGATCATGTGCGGGAGACGGAGGCACTGGGTCAGATCAAGTCGGCACAAAAGGCCCTGGATCTGGCTCAGGCGCAAGTGGCTACCGCGCAGTACAATCTGAATAATACACTACTCAAGGCACCTCATGCTGGCACGATCGCTAGCCTCAATGGGACTCTCGGCGGAGCGCCTGGTACTACATTTATACAGATTGTGGACCCATCGTCCTTACAATTGCAGGTGAATGTCGATGAAGCACATATTGGGGCCGTTACCACTGGCGATAGCGTCAGTTTTGTCGTCGATGCCTATCCGGACCAATCTTTTGTCGGCAATGTCGTGACTGTTTTGCCACTTGGTCAATCCATAAATGGTAAGGTTACGTATCCTGTTTTAATTACTATCGTGAGCGCTGTGTCTGCTTCTATCCACCTGTTCCCAGCCATGACGGCACATGCCACGATTACCACCAGTGAGCATACAGGGGTAATTGTAGTACCTGCTAGTGCCCTGGCCTTTGCCCGTGATGCAGCTATTCCAGGAACTGAGGCAAGCAAGCAAAACCTTGTGACAGGTGCACAAATGCAAAAAGCCCTTGCCAGAGCAAAGCGTATGGCACAAGATCAGCAGCAGAATGATGAGCAGGAGGCCTCGATCCCTGCTGTTGTGCTTGAACGGAATGCGCACGCTAAAATTACGGCGATACCAATTGTGGTAGGAATGACGAATGGAACCGAGTATGAGGTGTTAGATGGTCTTTCAGTTGGTGATGAGGTGCTCATTGGGGCGCATACGAGTAGTAACTAGGCTGGTCGCGCATGTTTCTCACTGGAGGCAATTCCGGAAGAGATTGGTGTTACAAGAGCAGGAATCCGTACAGACAATACATGTTCAATTGTGTACTCCCTGGTCGGATCACCTGCCAATCGATGAGCAAGAGACGCAGACCTGCAAGGCGGTTATCCCCGTCAAAACTCAGGATGAAACTTTACCTCTCATCGCTGCATATAATCTGGAAAAGACCTATCAGCAGAAGCATATCATCCGTTCCGCGCTTGCTGGCGTCTCACTCGATATAGAGCAGGGGGAGTTTGTTATGGTAACGGGACCAGCGGGAGCGGGTAAGAGTACCTTACTACACATTCTTGGTTGTCTGGTCCAGCCCTCTGCGGGATCATATAGTCTGGCGGGGAGTGAAGTCAGTCTTTATCCATCTGATAAGCTGGCGACGTTACGTAACCAGCATATTGGCTTCATTTTCCGAGAACCGTCTTTGTTGCCTTCTGTAAGTGCGCTCAAGAATGTTGCCCTACCGTTATTGTATGCAGGTTTTGCGGAGGCTGAGCAAAAGCGGCGTGCCCAAAAAGCCTTACAGTTTGTGGGCCTGGGTGCGCGTTTGCAGGCTACACCGGAGCAGCTAGCGCCGGGGCAGCAGCAACGGGTGGCTATTGCACGCGCATTGGTGAATAGTCCCACCCTTTTATATGCGGATGATCCAATCGGGAATCTAGATACACGCAGTGGGAGGGAGATCATGGCCGTTCTCCAGGCGTTGAACAGGCGCAAATTGACTATTATTATGGCCACACAGAACACTGAGCTTGCTGTATATGCGCAACGCCATATAACGTTGTGTGCAGGCTGTATTGTCAGCGATACCTGTGTGTCTCCTATGCACCTCGCCCTGGATGACCTTGCGCAGACCGTTGGGGATAAAGAACCCCTTGCCAGTGTCCAGGTACGAGAGGAGGCACTCTAGCCATGCCAGACAGTGCATCTTCAACGTACGCGGCGCCTGATCTGGAAAAGGCATCTCAGCCTGTAGAAAAGCGCCCTCGACAGGGGTCAGGGAGCAGAACATATGCCAATTTCAGGAGCGCCATCAGCACTCTACGCATACAACGCCGTTACACCTTCCAGGCCATTGCCAGTACATTTAGCGCGGCCACAATAGTTATGGCACTCTATATCTTGCAGTATCATACAAATACCCTGCTTCACCACCATGTAAACGTGCGTGTAAGGCTGTTATTAATGGCAGGTATCGGTGCCGTTTCCTTTGCCACTGGCGGCCTCATTATGGGAAAGGTTCTGCTTAAGGTAGGAAGGAAGCGTACCCGCGAGTTTGGCATCGGCCTGGTTATTGGAGCGCGTCATTGTGATATTCGCAATCAGCTTCTCTTTGAAGCCCTGTTTCTGAACGTAGCTGGTGGAGTTCTAGGCAATGCATGCGGCCTGTGCATCGGCTTTGCCGTTATTGCATTGCTACAACTACCATTCATCGTCGATCCAATGTTGTTATTGTTGCTTGTAGGTGTTTCTATTGTGCCAGGCCTGCTCTGTAGCTTTTATGCGATACGAAAGATTTTGAGGATGGACTTTGAAAATGCTTTATGTTGATTCGTACTGAGAATGATGTCGGCAACCAGTAGGGGTAAGGGGCAGGGTGGATGGGGCCTTGGGCTTACCCTGGCTCCAAATCGCATCCCCAGCATCACCCCTCACCCACCCCTTACCCCTACTATTGCAACGTCTATTCTTCTTCTTGAAACGGTCCTGGTCGGCGGCCAGCACATGCCCCTATGCCTTTTATCCCACTTGTAGGTATCTCTATGCTTCTTTACCCGGTAGAGCAAATATGCCCATTTGTACCTGTTGCATAATATTTTCCAGCAGGGGATCTTGCTGTGGAAACTGATATGCGATAGGGGCATTTTGTTGCTCCTGCATACGTGGTGTGCGTATAGAACTGGAGGCAGGATTGATCTCTCCTGGTGTAGGAGAAGAGTCCTGGGCAGAGGCCAGTGCCAGCGCAGGCTGGAACTCCGCACTTCTGGGCGAGAGCGAATGTAGTTCGCCAGGTGTGACCAGAGCAGGCGTCTTATCGGTATGCACTTCCATAATCTGCGGATAGTCGATTGTTAACGGCCTGAAATCGCTGGCAGGTGGAGGTGCAGGTGCGTCAAGCTGTGATGTATTGGGCGCACCCAACAGCGGTGAATATTGCACGATACCTTGCATGGCGAACGGAGACATCGGCCTGTTCTGAGCAGGGGCAAGTTCAATTGCCTGGGTAGAAGCGGATGCCTGTGCCCACCCGCCAGATGCCTGTGCAAATGCTGGAGTGGCAGCAGGTACCACTTTACGCCTCTTCCAGACCATAAAACCGAGCAGGCCAGCAGATCCAAGCAGGATAGTTGCGCTGACACCTGCGATAGGTACAACAAGTGGATTGAGCGCAGCCTTCGTTCCACTGTTAGCGTTTTGCGGCGTGTTTGAAGAGCTACCAGCGTTCCCATTTGTGGAGGCCGGGATCGGAGTTGTGCCTGGACTTGCGGTCGGAGAACTGGAAGGCGTGGGACTCGGCGTCGCCTTTGGCGTTCCCTTAAGCGGTGGAGTCGGCAACGGACCTGCGGGACCAAGTGCGGCCACCGTGGCAGTGGGAGGAACAACAGGTGTATTCATGGGTGGAGCGGTTGTTGGAGTTGGTGCGGGTGCTTTAGTTGGTGCCGGTATTGGTGTAGCCGTTGGTGGCGTCTGAGTTGGTGGTATAGTTGGCACCGGAGTATTCGTAGGCGGTGGCACGGTCGGCGTAACGCCTGTAGTCGCTGTAGGTGTTGTCATATCAGCCGGTGATGAGGTTGCTCCTGTCGTAGGAGGCACAGTAATTACAAGCCCGGTCGCATGCGAAGCTGGCTGTAGTGCCACAATGCCGATGATAGAGAACAATAATAATGCAGAACTGATAGCCAGGGCGCGTAAAACCCAATATGCAATTCTGGTTGATTTTCTAAATCCCTTCATGAAACCTCGCCTATAGATACTTTTACAGAGAGAACATCTACAACCAGCTCACAATGCGCCCAATTGTGCTCTTTCTAAGACATTCCCGAAACAAGAATACATCGCACCGTCGCTCTCAAGCGTTACCTTCTATGAAAGATAACAAAAAATGCATAGTTATTTGTGGTGAATTAATATATATGCTGGCCTAAGTGTAGAAGCACAAGACCCCTCCCGTCAAGCAAAGGGCAAAAATGTACTAGGGATATGTCAACTAGAATCTATATATCGATTATATGAGGGCTAATTTTGGCAATTGAAAAGTGTGCAATCCTAACATATTCGATTGTAGCGTTCTATCAAACGTCATCGGTGTAGCGACTCACTTTAGAGCGTCCATCAATTCATTGGCGTTCTTCCCGTTGATTGAACATTGGCAGCGTGGCCCGGCTTCGACGGTTTCCATAACGTGCTATACTAGAATACACGCATTATAAGTAGGAGTGAGGAGCATTTGCAGATGCCGAAGACACCTGAACCCGTAACCCTGTTTCTTTCCTACGCGCACGAGGATGAGGAATTGCTCAACAGGCTCGTGGTGCATTTGAGCGGATTGAAGCGTCAGGGAGTGATAAAGACCTGGTATGATCGACAGATTTTTGCCGGGAAAGAGTGGGCCAAAGTTCTCGACACGCGTCTGGAGCAGGCTTCGGTGATCCTCCTGCTGGTGAGTCCCGACTTTCTGGCGTCCGATTATTGCTATGAGATTGAGGTGAAACGGGCACTAGAACGCCATGACGCCAAAGAAGCAATTGTGATGCCCATCGTGCTGCGCCCCTGCGATTGGAGCCACACTCCTCTTGCTCGTCTGCAAGTCCTTCCACAGGATGGCAGGCCCATCACCAAATGGGAGAATCGAGATACAGCCTGATCCGCAGAACTCCTTTTTCATCGGTCGGGATGATCTGCTTGCTCGTTTGCATACTCAATTGCAAGCAGGACGCACCACCGCGCTCTCACAGCCGCAAGCTGTTGGTGGCCTGGGTGGCGGCATCGGCAAAACACAGATAGCCGTCGAATATGCCTACCGTTATCATCAAGAATATGAGATCGTACTGTGGGCACGCGCAGAAAACGAGGAGACGCTAATCTCTTCCTATAGCACAATTGCTGAACTGCTTAACCTGCCTGAACGCGCTGCACAGAAGCAGGACGTTACCATCCAGGCAGTCAAGGCATGGTTGCAGAAGCATGGCAAATGGCTACTCATTCTCGATAACGCTGATAATCTTGATCTGCTGCCATCCTTTCTGCCGCCCGTGCTGGGAGGGCATCTGCTCCTGACCACCCGCGCCTGGGATATGCAACGCCTGGCGCAACGCATTGAAGTCGAGACTCTCCCCAAAGAACAGGGAGCACTTTTCCTACTGAGACGAGCTGGATTGCTAACTGCTGATGCCTCATTGGAAGCAGTGGTGCCTGAAGAGCGAACGCGAGCAATGCAACTTGTGCAAGAGATGGGCGGCCTACCCCTGGCATTGGATCAGGCCGGAGCATATCTGGACGCCATCGGGATGAGCCTGGAGCAATACCAGAGCGTTTACCAGACCCATCGATGAACATTGCTGCAAGAGCGCCGCTCACGTGTCTCAGACCATCCAGAATCCGTTGCCACCACATGGTCAATTTCCTTTCAGAACGTCGATGAGAAGAATCCAGCGGCAGCAGACCTGTTGCGGTTGTGTGCCTATCTCTTCCCCGACGCGATCCCCGAAAACATTCTCACAGAGGGCGAGCCACATTTTGATCCGCCCTTAAAATCGATTGTCGCCGATCCATTTCTTTTGAGCGAAGCAATTGAAG
>JACDAE010000474.1 GCA_013695595.1 Ktedonobacteraceae bacterium
GCATGCACTATGCATTTACAGTGGAGTTTTCTAACAGCTTTCAGAGCTTACTCAAGTGAGAGATAAGTCCTATAGAGGCCATTTAAGGCCACAAAAAGCTGGTCAATACGGTGCTTTCTGCTCTCGAACCTGTTTTCAATACCCGTATACTATCAATATAGGGAGGATTTCTTAATGTTATCTGGACATCACCACTCTGTTCGTATACACAGGCATATTCTTATACATTCTTTATTGCTATTCAGCACTCTATTACTTTTAAGTTCTGCATTTCCACAATTTTTAGCATATGCGAAAACAAAGGGCGGAGCGACGCTTTTCGCTCTTACTGGTACAATGTCCCCATTGCTTCCCAGCAGTCATTTGCAAGGGCAGGTTGATACCCAACAACGTATCTCGCTCTCAATTGGGCTACGCCCACAGCATCAGGACAGTTTAAACCATTATATACAAAATGTTGTGCATATTACATCTACCAATCACTCTGGCTTCCTCACCCCAATTCAATACCCCACCACTTACAGCCCAACTGAGACCACATATAGGGCACTTATTCAATTTCTACAAAACACAGGTTTTACAATCACCCATACCTATAACCACCGTCTCCTTTTAGATTTCAATGGAACAGTACGACAGGTTGAACAGGCATTTCATATCCTACTTTATACGTATAAAGGGCCAGATGGACAAAGGTACTATGCCAACAACAGCGATCCTTTGCTCCCGGTACGTTTCGCGAACGACATTGTCGCAATCAATGGTTTAAATAATGCACTTCACTGGCATCCAACACAACTCCTGGCTCGTAGAATTACAACCATCGCCCCCACACCTTCACACTCCACCTGTCCACTGCCCAATAAAGATTACCTGACACCTGATCAATTTGCCACAGCTTATAATTTAAATGGACTCTACCATACACATATTCGCGGCGAGGGACAGACTCTCGCGCTCTTCGAGTTATCGCCTTTCGCCAAAAGCGATATTATGACATATGATGCCTGTTTCGTGAAAAGCCACACAATCATACAAGAGATACGAGTTGGGAAGCATCTCAAATCTGATGAAGGGGCACTTGAGGTTGAAACCGATGCGGAATTAGCATTGAGCGCCCTTCCACAACTAAAGGTATTGAAAATATATGAAGCAGGCAATGATGTAACCAGCTATCTCTCACAATGGGCGCGTATTATTCAAGATGCGCCTGCCGTTATAAGTACCAGTTGGGGACTTTGTGAAAAAGCGTTGGATGCAGCAACGATCAGGCAAGAAAATATTCTGTTTGCTATGGCGGCTGCACAAGGCCAGACCATCTTTGCTTCTACAGGAGATACTGGAAGCGCTGGTTGCCTGGGAGATACCACGATTCCATTGAAAAGCATCGGAATAGACGACCCGGCTTCGCAACCATTTGTGACGAGCGTTGGTGGCACCAGCCTTTCACTAAAAGATACATCAACATATAGCAACGAAACAACCTGGAATACCACCAGAGAACCTCCAAAGGGCTACAATGGCGCATCGGGAGGTGGCATCAGCCAATACTGGGTAGGACCAACCTGGCAAAATATGCCAGGGGTACGCAATGCCTATAGCACGAACAAAGTATGCAACGCTCCAGTTGGAAAGATCTGCCGCGAAACACCTGATGTATCGCTGCACGCCAATGCCGACCATGGCTATATTATCTATTGTTCAGCAAAGGCAACAAAGACCTGTAGCAATAACACACCCTGGAATGTCGTAGGTGGCACATCAGCTTCAGCACCATTATGGGCGGCGGTGGCAACACTCGCGAACGAAGTATCCCTTCGACAAGGTGGCCACTCACTTGGTTTCATTAATCCACTCCTGTATCAGATCGCCAGAAACCCACAAAAGTATTCTGCCTGCTTTCACGATGTTATGAAAGGCAACAATGACAATAATGGGCTCAACGACGGACGGTATCCCGCAACGCGTGGCTACGATCTGGCTACCGGCCTGGGAAGTTATAACGGCTATCCCTTGATACTTACCCTTGTAGCACTGGCCCGACAACGCAAAGGCTCCTGAAGAGATACATTTATTGAGAGGTCGTCTCCACAGGCATCGTAGTATCTTGCGGTGTATTGCGCTTAATGAAACGAACTCCCCACCCGCAGAAGAGCAGCATGGAAAGGCCGATGAAAATCATCAATTCGCTGAGACCAATGACGCGGCCAATCAAGCCAGCAAACAAAAGCACGGGAATTGAGCCAGCATTGTAGAGCATAAATTGCAATGAGAGGACGCGTGCGCGGCTCGTTTCAGGGGCATGTTCCTGCATAATCGTTTGCGCGGGAACATTTACACACGATATCGCCACCCCTATCGCAAAGACCAGCAATACAGTTAACAATAAAAACCAGGGTGAGCTGGCCCCATGTTTTGGATCGATTACAAGAGCGAGCCAATGACTCACCGGAAACAGAATGAAACCGATGCATAAAGCAAGCAGCCCGGTAATTATCAAGCGTATCTTTCCCAATCGTTGAGAGAAAGAGGGCATGAGAAACGAGGCGCCCACCAGACCAAGTGCAGCAGGAGCCAATATAAGTGACATATATGTTGTGGGAAGATCCAGGAAATCCACGACAAAAGCACCAGCCACCTGACCAATCAAAAGCATAAGCACGTTTGCGACTGAAACCTGGATGACTGCGAAATAGAGCATGCGATCAGAAGTGACAATATGCCAGCCGCTTACCAGATCATGCCACAACGCCTCGATAGTCTGACCAATCTGTACAGGTGCTTCACTCTTTCCCCGTTTGTAGAGATGTGCTTCATTAAAGGCTTGAGATGGTATCGCGAGAATCAAGATGGCACAGACTACATAACTGATCCCAGAAATTACAAACAACATGTCAATCGATTGTACATGTAAAGTTGTAAAGCCTAAAGGTAAGGTGAAGGGCGGAAAAATTATCGCAATCAAACTTCCCAATAGCAAAAACCCGATGGCTTGAGCCACTGAGAGCGAGATGTTAAAGAGCGAGAGCGCGGGTAGCAGTTCACGCTCACCAACGAGCAAAGGAATAGAGGCTCCCTCTGCCGGGCTAAAGAACTGGCCAATGATCGAAGTAAGAAAACTCAGCGTGAAGAGAGGCCACAGGTTTGTGCGATCAGCCTGTAAGGAGATCACGAAAAGAAACATGGTGCCAAAACGCAAAATGTTGCTTATCCACAATACATGGCGCTTGTTCTGCTTTTCCACGAGCACACCTGCCAGCGCACTAAATGGAACAGCCGGCAATGTAAAGGCAATAATAGCGACACCCGCCAGAATGACATTATTATGAGTGATCTGATTCACTAATAAAATAGTGCCAAAGTTTGCCGCGTTGAGCACAATTTGCGAAACAAGTTGGGCGATCAATAAGAACTGAAAATTGCGATTTTTGAGAACCGGCTTAAAGCTCGATATTGTGGACTGTCTTTCAGGAGCTTCAGCCTTCTCTGGATCCTGTGTGGGAATCGACATCGTATCTGGCTTTCTTTCGTATTGTTATTTTGAGGAAGCAAACTCCCCTACTTTCTAATACGAGTGACTGGTGGAAAAAGTAAGAGAAACCTGGGGTTAAATTATTCTCATTCTTCTCGACAAAAGTTTCCATTTATGCTACAGTTAGTGCATTATAGCGATGGAGGAAGTTATGTCGGGTTCGTATCTCATGTTAAGAGATACCTGGATTTATCAGGATCTCAAACAGGAAGCACAAAAAGAAATTCAACAAAACTATGTGAAACAGCAGCACCATATTCTTTTCGCAATCGTGAAAGCGCGTTTTCCACGTATCGAAACACTCATTGGGCAACTTATCAAGGACACAAATGAGCTGGAACTTCTACAAACGCTGATTATTGAAATAGGCACAGCACGCCTGGAGAAAGATGCACGCCAGAGCATTGCCAGAATAGCTGCAGCCCATACCCCTGGCTAATCGTTTATGACACCTGAAGAAGATGCGTGATGTATAATAGCATGAAAAAGGGATGAGCAAGAAACCGATGCTAAAAGGCTATGCCCTTGTGGAACGCTTATCCCTATGGTACAATACAATCCGGGCGAGGACGGAGGTCCCCGCCCGAACTTATGTGAGAGAAACGAAATCATTATGGAAATCTCCTGGTTAGGCCACGCCTGCTTTCAATTGCGTGGCAAAAATGTTACAGTCGTTACAGACCCTTTCTCTCCTCAGCAAAATTCCTCTTCCGAGGACATACTCCGGTTGCTGAGCAAGATCAACGCCTCTATTGTTACTATCAGCCACAACCATCCCGGACATAATTATGTCGAAGGGGTGGGCGGCAAGCCATATGTCGTACGAAGTCCCGGTGAATATGAGATCAGCGATGTTCTTATCACTGGTATCGCCTCGTATCACGACAACAAACACGGGCAGGAACATGGACGCAACACGATCTACGTCATCCATATAGATGATCTGGTGATCTGTCACCTGGGAGATCTGGGCCATACTTTACAAGAAGAACAATTGGAAGAAGCCGCTGATGCCGATGTGTTATTACTGCCCATCGGTGGTCAACACACCCTTACTGCCACGCAGGCAGCAGAGATTATTAGCCAGGTAGAGCCACGCATCGTCATCCCTATGCATTACCGTACAGGTGAGGATGGCTCTGATCCTCTCCACAAATTTTGCCGCGAGATGGGCGTTGAAACAATCACTCCGCAAGCAAAATTGAACATCACACGCGCATCTCTACCAGAAGAAATGCAGATTGTTGTACTTACACCAAAATAATAGTATGTTGGAACCCAGGGTAGGGGTGTCATCTTGTGCGCACCCATGTCCCAATGAGCAGTGTTTTTCAGACCCACGGGCGCACGCAGGGTGACGCCCCTACCCTGGGATATATTCTTTATAACAGAACGACAATGGCTCTCGCGTAAGGAGGAAGCATGTCAAAATTTATCTTTGTCACAGGCGGTGTGGCATCGTCGGTAGGAAAAGGTATCAGCGTCGCGTCGCTAGGACGCCTCCTCAAAAATCGCGGAGTCTCCGTCTCGCTCATGAAATTAGATCCCTATATCAATGTTGACCCTGGCACCATGTCTCCCTATCAACATGGTGAAGTCTTTGTGACCGACGATGGCGCGGAGACCGATCTCGACCTGGGACACTACGAGCGCTTCACCGATGAACCGTCTTACCAGGCAAATAATGTCACCACCGGACAGGTCTATGCTTCGGTGATTGGCAAAGAGCGACGCGGAGAATACCTGGGTGGTACCATCCAGGTCATTCCGCATATCACCAATGAAATTAAAGAACGCATTCGTGCTGTAGCTCGCCGCTCGGATGCCGATGTGGTGATCGTAGAGGTCGGAGGTACGGTCGGCGATATTGAGGGCGAGCCATTCCTTGAAGCCATCCGTCAAATGCGCAAAGATGTCGGTAGGCATGATGTGCTTTATATGCATGTCACCCTTCTGCCTTATCTGGGCGCAAGCCGAGAACTGAAAACAAAACCAACCCAGCATAGTGTCAAAGAATTATTGCGCGTTGGCATTCAGCCCGATGTCATCCTTTGCCGCTCAGATTACGCGGTAAGCGACGAAATGCGCGAGAAGATCGCCCTCTTCTGCAACATCGAAGCCCAGGCCGTCATTCCTTTGCTCACCGCAGACACTATCTATGAGGTCCCTCTCGTTCTGGAGAATGCAGGTCTGGGCGAATACCTTGTGCAGGAACTTGCTCTGAAGAAACAGGAACCCCAGATGCAGGAATGGCTGGATCTGGTTGCGAAGATCAAATATCCACGACCCGAAGTAACTATTGGGCTTGTTGGCAAGTACGTAGATCTCCACGACGCCTACCTCTCTGTAGCAGAATCGCTCGATCACGCAGGCTGGTTCCATGATGTAGATGTACGCATCAAATGGATCAATTCTGAAGCCCTGGAGAAGATGGGCGAGTCTTACACCGAAGTCCTGGAAGATGTGGCTGGTATCGTTGTTCCAGGCGGCTTCGGACATCGTGGCATCGAAGGCAAAATCAAAGCAGCCAGTTTCGCACGCCGCAGAAACATTCCCTACCTGGGATTGTGCCTGGGTATGCAGGTCGCCGTCATCGAGTTCGCACGCCACGTCCTCGGCCTGGAACAGGCAAACAGCACAGAATTTGATCCACAAACACCCAATCCCGTCATTGACTTGATGCTCACACAGCGCCAGATCGCCGACAAAGGCGGCACAATGCGCCTGGGGAACTGGGTCTGCTGCCTGACTCCTGGCACAAAAGCCTATCAAGCCTATGGCGAACCAATCGTCTTTGAGCGCCATCGCCATCGCTATGAATTCAACAACGAATTTCGCAAACGCATGGAAAGCCATGGCCTGATCGTCAGTGGCCGCTCGGCTGACAATAGCCTGGTAGAAGTCATAGAACTGGCTGATCATCCATGGTTTGTGGCGTCACAGTTTCATCCCGAATTCAAAAGCAGACCGACACGACCTCATCCTCTCTTTCGCGATTTCATTGCGGCCAGTGTAGAGAACGTCAAAAATCGCGCTCAGGAAGCTAACACGACCTTTGAATTAGAACCAAGTATTGCGTCACCTGAATTCCGTATTGAGATGTAGGAACTATGCTGTACCTGAGCCAGTTACTTGGCACACCTGTAGAAGATCCACAGGAAGCACGCCTGGGCAAAATTCTCGATGTGCTCATACGAGCCGAAGATGTCGTAGGAAGCAATGAAGCAACCTACCCTCATCTGTTACTTATTGAGGGTGATGATGACTCCCCCTGGTACATTCCTACCGCAGCGGTGGAATGGCAGGATGACCTCTTACGCCTGCGCTTTGCACGCTCAGAGCTGACACAACAGGCACTTTTGGGGCAAGAGATCAGCCTTGTACAAGAAGTATTGGATAAACAGATCATCGACATTAAACGCAAGAAAGCTGTGCGCGTGAATGATGTCTGCTTCTCCGAAAACTGGCAACTCCTGGGCGTTGATGCGAGCAATATCGGCCTGATACGTCGTATTGCTCCTGCATGGATGCTTGGCAAGAATCGTGGTACCCCCACCAATCTGGTCCCCTGGGAACGGGTTGAGCTGATCAGAGCACAGAACCAGGAACAGGAAACAGAGGATCAGGTCGTTGTTCCACATACCCCCTCGCGCCCCCTTGGACACCTGGCCGACCTTCACCCCGCCGACATTGCCCAGATCGTGCATCAGCTCACACCTGGACAGGGAGCAAGCGTAATCGCGGGCCTGGACGATGAGACGGCAGCGGACACCATGGAAGAGATCGATACGGATCTACAGCGTGACATTCTTGCCAATTTACCTCCTGAACGTGCAGCCGCCATCCTGCAAGCAATGGAGCCAGACGAGATTGCCGACCTCCTGGCACGCATGCCAGAGGAGCGCTCACAGGAACTTCTACGCCTCATCAATCCCGCAGAGTCAGAGGATGTCCAGGAATTGCTCGCATATGAAGCAGATACAGCGGGTGGGCTCATGACAACGGCTTACATCACAGTCAATCAGACCCATACGGTGGCAGAAGCACTGGAGATAGTACGCCATACTATACGAGAGGACGATATACGCCTACCCTATGTCTATTGCGTTGTTGATGAGACACAGGATGAAGCCCAGATGCTCGGATCTGCCTCACTATGGGATCTACTGGTAGCTGCACCTGAGCAAACGTTACAGGAACTCATGGAAACAGACATTCCTACCGTAGCACCAGATATGGATGCGCATGATGTAGCCGAAAAGATGGCAAAATATAATTTGCTGGCAATTCCCGTTGTAAGCACAGAAGGCATACTTGAAGGAGTGGTAACAGTTGATGACGCACTTGATGTGCTTTTACCACCTGAGCGCAGGCGCCGACCCGGCAGGATGTATTAACATACCTATTGATGAAATGAAACAGCCGAGTCCAGAGCATCAAGGACATGAATAATATCCTGGCACACATCAATCATCACCTGGGGCAACCAGTCCTCAGGGTGAGGGTCATCAATAACGACCTCATCGTTCTCTTCGTTTTCATCAGGAGTTGCATACGAATCAGACTGAGTACGAGCATAGGCATCATCGTGCAAACCATGCATTCCCTCAGGATGCCAGATAGGCAATTCCACACGCTGCTGGAGTGTCAACATATCAGGCTGTAAGCGATTATCCTGTAACGTCATGCTCACGCCTGGGCGCGTCTCGGTGGTACGACTACTACGTTCACTGGCATGCAAACGGAGCATCTGAGTAAGGGAGAGGAGCATCCTTTCAGAGATTGGAGAACCATGCAAAGCTAGACTATATGACAGATCTAGTACTAATGGTGGGATAGCGTTGGTGCGTAGATGCGGACATGCGGCATCAGGGCTGTGAAAGAATTCACAGACCCCGACAGGTCCATCGAACGAGAGAGCCGTATCTAGCACTCCCCAGGAGAATGAAACAGTGCAAGAACTACGCAACTCCGCCTCATCACAACTCCCAGCATGGCAGGTACAAGCAAACTCGCGATCTAATGAACGTGAGTTGAGCCAGTACTCAGGGTGAGCCGTCAAGGCAAGATCGCCTGCCGCCTTCAGGAAATATTCAGTCACATCTTCATAGGTTAACAATTGAGCACCCCTTAAGAACCTTTTATACAGCTCAGGTAATTTTCCTGTTGCGGCATCTTCCTTATATTACTGTTGTCTTAAGCCAGTGTCAATAAGAGAAACAGCAAGGAGATAATACATTACCTTTCACATCCTCCATTGCCCGTTTTCCATCCAGGTAATAGTATCCAAAAGACGAACAGCACCAATGTTTACCGCTATCGAGAGAACGATGCCAGGCAGAGCCTCAACAACGGGCAGAAATGTATCAGGAGCGTATACACCTGCATGTTCAATGGAAATAAGAGCATACTTTTGCAACGATTTTAGCATTTCTTGTATAATTACACTGGAGTGACGCTCCCCGTAAAGAATAAGAGCTTTTCCCGCCTGTAATGCCGCATAAATGGAGACAGCCGCCTGACGTTCAGCTTCCGAGAGCACCTGGTTACGGCTACTCAGCGCCAATCCATCGCTTTCACGTACGGTCGGCATCATACGTAGATGAATATCAATATTCAGATCACGAATGACCTGGCGCAAAATAGCAATTTGCAAAGCATCCTTCTGTCCGAAGTAGACAACATCCGGGCGTACAAGATGAAAGAGCTTAACCGTTAATGTACAAAATGAACGATTATACGCTTTTTCACTTTCACTCAATTGATCCAAAGGAAACCCAGAGGGCATCAAAAGTGTCATAAATCTGACTGGATACATCTCCTCAAAACGTGGAATGAAGACCACAAGTTGCTGATATCTGCTCAATATTTGTAACTGCCCTTGCAAATTGCGTTGATACTGGGCTCTCTGCTCAATAGTAGCAAACGGCCAGCAACATCCCAATAAGCCAACAACGCCGATCTCACACGCTTTTTGTGCCTCCTGAATAAGTCGCATATGTCCCTCATGCAACTCTCCTTTGACCAACACAAAACCAACAGAGCCACCTGCAAGCCACCCACGCGCAGTCTCTGTCATCTCCTTCAAACTTTCTATAATGCGCATCCTTTTCTCCGTGAGAACGTCGCTCGCTCTACCACTATAAAGATGAATAAAAATTCATGAATAAAAATATAGAATAAGCAAGCAATAATAAAATTATGCTTGCTGAGTCTTCATGACGCATAGCACATCATCCAGTAACATGCTATACTACTGTTACGCGCTACCCTTGATACCAGGAGGTCATTTTATGCATCGCGTTAGAAACTCGTTAACACTACCAGGCCTTTTCTTGCTAGGAGGCTTCCTTCTCGTATTACGTTACATTTTAAGAACTCCTCAGCCCCTGACAAGCTTACTACCAGGGTCTGCTCATATATATAAATGGACGCACGGGCATGTCTTTTATAAAGTGCATGGGAACGTTGATGCGCCCCCTTTACTTTTGTTACATGCCCCTGGCATTGGTGCGTCGGCCCATGAAATGTTTCCTATGATGGAAAACCTCTCGCACCATTACCGCGTTTATGCTCCAGACCTGCTCGGCTTTGGCCTTTCAGATGCCCCTGATGTTGATTATACTGCAGACATCTTTGTTGCGCTCTGTCAAGATTTCTTACGCGATGTTGTGCAGCAACCTGCAACCTTGTTTGCTCGTGGCTTGAGTTGTAACTATGCTCTCGCAGTCGCAGCCAGATCTCCGGAATTATGTACTCACCTGGTACTTCTCTCACCACCAACCTCGCCTGGTCGCTCCCTTAGCGATCCTTTAAGCCATATGATCTCACATAGTACCCTGTTGAGTACATTGGTTTATGCTCTCCTTACACCGTATGCCATCTTGAGTCAGATTATAAGACTACACATCAAAGAAAGGACTGTCAGTAGTGAAGAGGTCAAATACGCCTTTGCATCTGCACATCAGCTGGGTGCTCAATACGCGGCATTGGCATTTGTCTCAGGCAAACTCAATCTTGATGTCAGGCTTGATGCCCCCACACAACCGAAGCTACTCCTCTGGCATAGTGCACCCCATATAAACTTTGTAACGCAGCACACTATGAATTTGCCACATGTACAGGCAATATTTCTCAATGATGTCCGTTACCATATACACGGGTCAGTACCTCAGAACGTTGTAACTGCGATAGTGCGTTGGCAAGAAACAATATATAAAGAGATACCTGTAACGGTCGGAACGCAAATAACCTCAGAAGGTTATGCAAACAGTACGATTTCACATCCAGTATCCGCCTCACTAGAATTCGAGAATTCCGTTGCAGAAGAGGTTGAGAATTCTCAACCTCCTGATGCACAAATAATTGCTGAAAACACTCCTTCTCCCGCCATCCCTACAGTCGACGCATATTGTGTAAAGTGTAAACAGAAACGTGTCATGCAAAATGCACATAAGATTGTCACTAAAAACGGGCGCAATGCGTTGGAAGGTGTATGTCCAATCTGTAACACCAAATTGTTTCGTTTTGTATCATAACAGGTCAAGGTTACTTTTTCTCGGAACCAATTCTGGTTTGTTTGAGCGCAACTGTATTCTTTGTAAAGTATAACCGGCTTCTCAATTGAAGGGGTTACAATAATATGCCATTACATGCGTCCACCAGAAATTGGTATCGCCAATACATTATGTGATTTGCATGTACATATTAATAGACCGTATCCAGGCGCTGAATTGGTTTGTGAATACCGTTCTATGTAATAAGGTTGCAGAGGGAATATTGGTAGCCCTGCCAATGTTTCTTCATTAAGGAATCTAAACCAATACACAAGGTAGTGTGAAAGTGGAGGAAAATCCCTTGACGTTCCGTATTTCACAACGTATAATCACCGTCATGTGTATTAAATAGCTGCGTTTCGCATACGTAGAACGTGCCAGTGACATCACAGATAGCAAACATTACAGACACCTTGATGATGGCAGGGCTAAGAACAAAAGAGACTTTCATTAATAATGAAGGCAACAAGAGGAACGAATAACTTGCCGGCATACAGCGGAGCAGCTGCCAGGAAGATGCCAACCGTAAGTTGTGATTCTCACTAAGTAGGAGGAAATTAACAATGAGTATTGGTGGACAGAGTGATGCAAGGTCCGATCGTAAGGTATACCGCCTGACACCCGAAGGCTTTGCTAAGAAAAAAGAACGGTTGGAATTTCTGCGCACGATTAAACGCAAAGAGATCGCTGATTATATCCACGAAGCGAAAGAGGCGGGAGATATAAGCGAGAGTAGCGCTTATGAAGATGCAAAGAACGAGCAGGCAAAAGTCGAAGGTGAAATTCTAGAACTTGATCGTTTGCTGGCGCTGGCAGAGATTATGACCCCCGACATGCACAATCAGCTTGATGGTCCCCCGGCTGTTCGTATCGGTATGCAGATCGAAGTTGAAAGTGATAGCGGCTCAAAGCGTAATTTCAAGCTTGTTGAAACGTTCGAAGCCGACCCCAAAACTGGCTTGATCTCTGATCAGTCACCCGTTGGTAAAGCGTTGCTCAACCATCATGTAGGTGATGAAGTCAGCGTAGTTACCCCTGGTGGCGTAACTACCTATACTATTCTTACCATTCGCCCAATGTTTTAAGCAAAGCAATATAAAAAGAGAACCAGGGTACGATAAATACTCCTGGTCTCTTTTTACTCTGTACATGGTTTCTATGGGCCTACCACAGGGCACCCTACGAATAACGATGGTTTTGTTCTTCTTGCATCTTTGGGGTAGCTACACAAAGACCGCCTACATTCTCTAACGTATACTGCTCGCCAGTAAGTATTGACAGGGCATGGAGGACTTTTAGCGCGTCTCCCTGCTCAACAAAAGCACCTATCTCTAAGAGGTATTCTGTACTAAAATCTACGTTCGCCGTTACAGCGACAACACGGGAGGTAAGTTCGTGCTTTCTTCTTATCTGTTGGATGGTTGGCAATTTAGCACGCAGCTGATCTTGTGGCGCGTTTTTCATATTTCTTCCTCATTACAAAAAATGAATTGCACGCTTGAATTATACCTGGCTCAAATAAAGAAATCGCCTGATGTCGTCCTTATTTAGTATACTCTCCTCCTCATACCTTCGCTAACCTCTATTTTGCTGAAAAGGCTGGAGGCGGGACGAACGTGTAACGCATATGGGCCTGTTAAGCGTGCCCTTACAATTATCGGCACCTATTCCTGTTTAGAAAGAGTCGACATTGCAGGGGCATGCTTGACAGGCCCATGTAGGTTTATAACCTGTACAGATTTACAAACCCATGTCTATATGTAAGTTATATCCGTCTCAGTTACCAATGAGTTACATCACTAATAGTAATGACGACCATCAGCGTAAGAAGAGCAGCCATGCCAATAAGATTGATCAGGCCCTCACGTTCGGGTCGGAGGCGTTTGCCACCCCGTAAAACCTCGATCAGGACCAGGACAATCCGACCACCATCAAGGGCTGGGAAAGGCAGAATATTCATCACAGCGAGGCTGAGGCTCAGAATAGAGGTCAAGCTGAGAATAGGCCACCAGCCTTGATCTGGAACGGTCTGCGCAACTTCTCCGGTAATCCTTACGATACCCACCGGGCCAGCAACCTGTGGCTTCACCTGACCAGTGACGATCTGAACAATGCCTTGCACGTATTGCTGAATGCTGGTTACCGTCTGTTGCACACCTTTAATCGGAGCTTCCCAGAGAGGGACAGTGATGACTTTCGTCAGTAGAGTACGTGTCACGCCAAAGGCACCCTGCCCCGCAGGTGGATGCAAACGTGCGGCCACTGTGATATTGGTTGGGCTTGAAGCGCCTTTGTGAATAACGACCAGATGAATGGGGACGCTCGCATTGGAGCCTGTATCTTTTATGGTTGCAAGCGCATTCTGCACAGCATACTGAACCTGCGAGAAGACCTGTACATCCTGTCCATTAATCGAGGTAATAGTATCGCCCGGTTGCAATCCTGCGGTAGCGGCAGGGCTATTTGGGGAAACGGTAGCGATCACTGGCTGAAAATCGCGCTGACCAACTGCCGGGCTATAGGCGACCGTAAACAGGACCATTGCGAGAATAACATTCATGACAACACCCGCCACGAGTACTATCAGGCGTTTGCCAGCCGATTTCGCTGCGAAACTCCCTGCATCGTAATTGCCATCTTCATCGTGGATCTCACCATTCTCACCAGGCATGCGCACAAACCCGCCAATCGGCAAGAAATTGAGCGAATAGATAGTATGGTGAACAGGTGCGTCAGGGCCAGATTGCATGCGCGCCAGATAGTCACTCTCCTCTGCGCCTTTCCCGGCCAGCCAGACGACCTCCCAACCACCCGTGTCGCGCTTACGTACACCAAAAATGCGGGGAGGAAGGCCAAGCCCAAATTCTTCGACGCGAATACCTGCCCACTTCGCCGCTATAAAATGACCGAACTCGTGCACCAGTACTAACAATCCAAGCACTGGGATCGCGGCCAGCAAGTACCAATTCATAAAGGCTACCTCTTTATCTATTTTTGCGTTCAACCACATCTTCTATTCTATCAGTGGATACGAACCATTGCAACAAATGGTTGTGTCGGTC